>CAYYHH010000450.1:0-1512 GCA_964471645.1 uncultured Oscillospiraceae bacterium | reverse complement strand
CGAAGGTCGGTAGCGTAGCCGAACATTTCAGACAGGGGCGCATGTCCCCTAATATGCGCGATACCTGTTTTTATATCCGTGCCATCGATCCGTCCCCTGCGGGAACTCAGATCTCCTATTACATCCCCCATATATTCCTCCGGGGCTGTGACCTCCACCTTAAATATAGGCTCAAGAAGAGCAGGTTTTGCTTTCTTAGCAGCTTCGCGGAAAGCCATAGATGCGGCAATTTTAAATGCCATTTCTGACGAGTCAACCTCATGATATGAGCCGTCATATAATTCCACACCCACGTCGACCACTTGATATCCTGCCAAAGGCCCTGACATCATAGCTTCGCGGATTCCCTCGTCGATTTTGGAGATATACTCCTTGGGAACGGCACCTCCCACAACGGTGCTCTTAAATTCGTATCCCGAACCGGCTTCTCTTGGGGTCACCCGAATCTTAACATGGCCGTATTGACCGCGACCACCGGACTGTTTGGCATATTTGTAGTCCACATCTGCGGGAGCCGATAAGGTTTCCTTATAGGATACTTGGGGTTTACCCACATTAGCCTCTACCTTGAACTCCCTCAGTAAACGGTCCACGATTATTTCCAAATGAAGCTCTCCCATACCGGCAATTATTGTCTGTCCGGTTTCAGAATTTGTGTAGGCCTTGAAGGTGGGATCCTCTTCAGCTAATTTTGTCAATGCCACACCCATCTTATCTTGCCCGGCCTTAGTCTTAGGCTCGATTGCAATCTCGATAACCGGATCGGGAAACTCCATTGATTCAAGGATTATCGGGTGCTTTTCATCGCAAAGGGTATCTCCGGTAGTGGTGTTTTTCAAACCTACTGCCGCCGCAATATCTCCGGCATAAACAGCCGTTGCATCTGCCCTGTGATTGGCGTGCATCTGCAATATCCTGCCTATGCGCTCCTTCTTTTCCTTGATAGAATTGTAAACATAGGAACCGGATTCAAGAGTACCTGAATACACTCTGAAAAATGCCAGCTTACCTACGAACGGATCTGCCATAATCTTAAAGGCCAGCGCAGAGAAAGGTTCATTATCGTTGGATATCCTCTCTGCTTCTTCTTCAGTTTTTGGCAAAATTCCTTTGATTGGAGGAATATCTATCGGGGAAGGCATATAATCAATAACCGCATCCAGCAAGGGCTGGACCCCCTTGTTCTTGTATGAGGATCCGCACAAGACCGGAATCAAAGTACCCTCCAGCGTCATTTTTCTGATGCTCTCTTTGATCTCCGACTTTGTTAGCTCTTCCCCCTCCAAATACTTAGTCATTACTTCTTCGTCTGCTTCTGCTACGGCCTCGATTAGGGCATGTCTGTAATCCTCTGCCTCGGCCAGCAGCTCAGCAGGTATATCCGTGATCTGCATGTCCTTTCCAAGGTCATCTCTGTATATTTCAGCATTCATTTCAACCAGGTCTATCACACCGGCGAACTTATCCTCGCCTCCGATGGGAAGCTGGATAGGAACAGCGTTGGCTTTGAGC
>CAYYHH010000449.1:0-1520 GCA_964471645.1 uncultured Oscillospiraceae bacterium | reverse complement strand
GGCGTTTTGGTATGAAGATCTGGAAGATTTTTATTCCTATGACGTTGAAAAAGCCAAGGCACTGCTGGCCGAAGCGGGCTATTCCGATCTTACTTTCACCGTAAAAGTGCCGGCCGAATATCCTTATCATGTCAATACGGCGCAAATCATTGAACAGCAGCTTTTGGAAGCCGGCATTACTATGAAAATACAGATAGTTGACTGGAACAATTGGCTTGAGGATGTGTATGGAGGAAGGAACCATGAAGCTACAATTATCGGGCTTACCGGCAAACTGGATCCCGACAGCATTCTGAAGAGATTCTCCTCTGAATACTCCAAAAACTTCATTAATTTTCACAATGCCAGATATGATGAGCTCATTGACGACGGGGCAAAAGAACCGGATATCAACAAGAGGGTAGAAATTTATAAAGAAGCTCAAAGAATTCTATCTGAAGATGCTGCTTCGGTTTTCATTATGGATCCTATTGAATATGTGGCAATAGACAAGAACCTGAAAGGGTACGTACATTATCCCATGTATTTCATTGACTTGAGATATTTTGAGTATTAAACAGATAAGTTAATCTGCCATTTTGGAGGACCTAATGGGAAAACGAATATTGTATTCTATATTAACATTTTTTCTAGTTACCATTATCATATTTACAATTTTTCAATTCATTCCCGGGGATCCTATTTTATCAAAAGTTGGTGTGGAACCGGACCCCGCCCTGGAGGAGGCTCTCAGGGCGGAGTTTGGTTTGGACAAGCCGCTGCATGAACGTTATTTCGGGTGGCTGTTCAACTTGGCCAAGCTTGATATGGGGACCTCGATACGCTATGGCTTGCCGATAAATGAACTAATATTGGCAAGATTGCCTAACACAGTTGGGCTTGCAATTTTGGCATTTGTCTTTGTAGTGGCCTTTGGAATACCGCTTGGTGTTTTTGTTGCAAAGCACAATCAAACCAGGTTGAGCATTATTTATAATGCGTTGACCCAAATCGGTATTGCGATTCCAGCCTTTTTCTTTGCGATGGTTTTGATCATTGTTGTCAGCATAAAGTTGCAGTGGATTCCTGTCACTGCGTACGCTCCTATTTCAAAGGGATTATTCCCGTTTTTGAAGGGGATGCTGCTTCCTGCCATCGCCGTAAGTTTTTCAGGTATTTCTATTACTGTTCGCTATGTGAGGAATTCCATTGTTGAAGAGCTGAACAGCGATTACGTATTGGCAGCCAGAAATAAAGGCGTTAAAGATCGTGACATATTATATAAACATGTCCTTCGCAATGCCATGATTCCTATAGTAACAATCTTAGGGATGATTTTTGTCAGCATAGTCACCGGCAGCATAATAATCGAAACCGTCTTTTCTATCCCCGGTATCGGTTCATTACTAATCGCTGCAATCAAGACTTCGGATTTGCCATTAACGCAGGGGATATGCGTTTATATATCGATAGTTGTTATCCTGGCATATTTGCTGTTGGATATACTCTATATGGTCATCGACCCGAGAATAAGACTTAAG
>CAYYHH010000448.1:1263-1529 GCA_964471645.1 uncultured Oscillospiraceae bacterium | reverse complement strand
TCAGTTTGGTGGCGGATGCACCGGTGAGGTGATTTCTTCCCAGGGACTGGTATTGACCAATCATCATTGCGGCTACGGACAGATACAGAACCACAGTACGCTGGAACATAATTACCTGGAAAACGGATTCTGGGCCATGACGAAGACTGAAGAACTTCCCAATCCCGGACTGACGGTTACTTTTATAGATAAGGTGGAGGAGGTAACCGATTACGTGAAGAATTGTCTTGAACGGGATAAGGCGCTGGACAAAGACGGTATCCGGT
>CAYYHH010000448.1:0-1253 GCA_964471645.1 uncultured Oscillospiraceae bacterium | reverse complement strand
AAAAGCATTGCCAAAGAGAGGGTTGGGAAAGAGTTTCTGGAAAATAACGCTGGTGCCCATGTTGAGATTAAGCCATTCTTCGACGGGAACCAATATTTTATGTTCATCAAAAAGATATACTCCGATATTCGTCTGGTGGGGGCGCCGCCCAGTTCGATCGGAAAGTTTGGTGCCGATACCGATAACTGGATGTGGCCACGTCACACAGGCGACTTTTCCCTTTTCCGCATTTATGCTGATAAAAACGGAAACCCCGCTCCGTATTCTCCCGATAATGTTCCACTGAAGCCCAAGCGCTGGCTTACCGTTTCTACCCAGGGCGCAAATGAAAATGATTTTGTTATGATCCTGGGGTTTCCCGGTACAACCTATAAGTTTTATACCTCGTGGGAAGTTGCCGAGCGGCGCGATATCGATAACAGAGTGCGTATCAACATGCGCAGGGTCCGCCAGGAAGCCCTGTTGAATGAAATGCTTGCCGATCCGCAGGTAAATATACAGTATGCTTCGAAATACACAGGCTCTACGAACGCCTACAAGAGCGCTATTGGCTCGAATTGGGCCATTGACAAGCGTAATTTTGTAATGGCAAAAAAACGACAACAGGAAAGACTTATCGGTTGGGCAAAGAAAAAGAACAAAACGCAGTTCCTGGCCGCTCTTGATACCCTACAACATATTGTTGAGCAACGCAGTGACCTCCGTTTCAGGGACCGGATGCTGAACGAAGGGATTGTCAGAGGGATTGAGTTTGCTAATGTGCCGGTCCGGAATGCTGACTCATTGATCCGGGCACTTCGGAACAAGGACGAAAAGAAGATCGAGAATTTCACGTTACTGCTTCTTAATGATTACCGGAATTTTGCCAACAAGAACTACAGCGTAGAAGTGGATAAAAAAGTAGCCAAAGCGATGATTGCGGAATATGTGCGGTTGGTTCCCAAAGATAAGCATCCTGATGTTTTTACCGTTTTACACACTGAGTTTGAGGGAGACATAAACAAATACGTAGATAATATTTTTGAAAATTCTGTTTTTGGGAATGAAGCCAACCTGGAGAGGTTCCTTTCCTCCCCGTCGGCCGAGGCACTTATCCAAGACCCGATGTTTGCCTTTGCCCGGTCGGTAAAGGAAGAAGAAATCTCTTTAAGGGATCAGCAAGATGCATTTACACGTTCCTACCTGATTGCCCGCCGCTCCTACCTGAAAGGGGTGTTGGAGATGGATGGGTCAGCGGCATATGCTCCCGATGC
>CAYYHH010000447.1:0-1538 GCA_964471645.1 uncultured Oscillospiraceae bacterium | reverse complement strand
TGGCTTTAATCAAGCAGTATGAATGTGCTTTTTACACATTCAGTAGAAGCTTCCTTAATCCTATTGGTAGCGCTGCCATAAACGCTTCCAGTAACTGATCCAATTGCTGTGATGTTAAAGAAAGTTTATCTGTAACTGTATCCAGGAACACCTGCATAAGCAGGTGAAAAGCGTGAATTAGTGTAATATCGGACAATTCATCAGATATACAGTAGAATATTTCACCCAGCGTTCGCAAATCAGATGTCTGCCGGTTTTCCACTGCCAACATCATGTATCTGGTGAAAACAACGGCTGTGTGTGCTGTCATGGCATCATAAGAGAGTGAATTACATTCCTTGCTCAATTTGAGATAGGATTTGCATACCTTGAAAAAAACCTCGATATCCCAGCGCTTCCCATAAATGCGAATAATCTCATCTTCGCTGATGTTCATGTCAGTAGTGATTAGGGCAAGGTAATCCTTACGTTTGTTCCTGTTGCGGACATATACAATTCGAGCGGGTATAGATTTTCCATCTTTATTGACAACAACGATTACAGATAAAAGATATCGGGATCTGCCTCTACGCTTTTTGTTTTGCTTGTATATCTCTGTTAGCGGTTGCATTTTCCCGTTATAAAGGTAGTGAACCTTTGGAGTTTTCTTCGCCATCGCTATGACATCATAACCTATTTCCTTGATTGCAATTAAAGAAGAAGGAGAGCAAAACCAGGTATCAAATAGAACATGAGATGCAGGAATCAACGCATTCCTGGCGGTTTCTATCAATTCGAGCATTGCAGCTGTTGCTTTCGTTTGGGCTAGCTTCCGCCTTTTATGGCCAACAGACCGTTTATCTAAGGCAACAGCCTCGTTGATGCGGTTTTTGCTGTTTTCAGTGGATAAAAGGCAACTGTTTACCGGAAGGAATGTATTTCCGTCTGACCAGCCGAGTGTGAGAAGGCGAAAACCATATTTATAAGTTTTCTTAGCGTGATCATATACCTTTGAGAGCAATTCCACTTTCTTGGAGCTTGAGCGATCGAACATAGAATCGTCTACAATAAGGACATTTACACGATCTACATCAGTCAAGTTCTGAATCGATTCTTTTATGATTTGCGCACTAATCCATGTTGTAAACCGGATCCAGTTTGTATGAATCGAGTTCATGAACCTATAGACCGTGTCTTTACCAAAACCGACTTGATATGTGCCTATTAGCATATTCATATACATCGATCGATTGGTAAAAATCAGGCCGAATAGGTATTGAAAGATTACAGCCACCGGAACCCCCTTGCTTTTATAGGCGTTAGAAACCTTTAAAGCAGTGTACACTTTATATTTTTTAAAAAAGTATCTAATTGATGAAGAAACATTCTTATCATTTTGGTAGTCTTGTGTTATAATTTCCATAGCATGAACCTCCATTTTGGTTGTTGTTTTTCTCAACTCAATTATACCAAAAATTGGGGGTCCATGCTACTTTTATAGCCAAATAATATTGAATTTTCAAGGTGCGTAGGCACTTTTTCATGTGCGAAGTTTCAGT
>CAYYHH010000446.1:322-1540 GCA_964471645.1 uncultured Oscillospiraceae bacterium | reverse complement strand
GTTGCCGCCATATGGCTTTATGCTGGTTAAAGGCAGAAATGTCAATCTCCCAACCCTATTTCTTTTCAGTAAATCTATGGCGATTTGCGCATTCCTGTCGTTTTCGCAAACAATATTTTGTAATGCCGCCCCCAGTGCGGTTTCAATGGCTTTTTCAAACCCCGCAGGAACACTGATCAAATCTGCCACTACCCCGTGTATGCCTTCCAACTCCGAACCCATGATGAACTTGACAGCTTCATTATATCCCTCATATGAATTCTCCATCTCCTCAATCATCCTGAGTCTTGCCTGAAGCTGGCCTATTGCTACCTTGTTCTCTCCAAATTCACCGGATATAAGCTTTTCTTTCAATACGCTTTCATCATAATCAACCGCCAGCCGCTTCCTTTCTTTTTCAAGCTCGCGGAATTCAACCGATAGCCTGTCCTTTTCTAATGAAAGTCTTTTATGATCTGCTTCCAAATCATAGCTTGCCTCATTGCGGTTCTGCCTGTCGAAGGTTATCTGGGTTTTACGTTTTTCCAAAGTCTCTGAAAGACTCACCAAGGATTTGATTTCGCTTTTCTTTTCTGCTTTAATGCTGTAGAACCCATAAATATCGTCTTTATGAGCATCTATCTGATTCTGAATCCGGGCAACATCAGATTCCAAATTTTCCACCTGATCGTTTATTTTTTCGGTCTCCGCTTCCAAGGAATCGGAATCAATTTGGATTTTTTCTAAATTCGCCCGTACCTCCGCGGCATTTTTCTCTTCCTTTTCTTTTCGTTCTGATAATACTTTTATTTCATCTTCAAGCCGTGTCCTGCCCTTTTCAATGGAAGCAAGTTTTTCTATTGTCAGTCGGTTTTGCGAGGCCAGCATGTTAGCCTCCTCCATGAGCACCAGCAACCGATCACGTTTTGCGTTACCGGACTCCTCTAATTCCTCGCTCCTTGCCCTGTTTTCCGCAACATCGGCGTCTATGGAATCCCTTTGGGCCTTTCCTTCTTCTATTAAATTGACCAATTCTGTTATATCGTCTAATATGTACTCGTTCTTCAGCTCCAAGTTCTCAATACTTTTAAGGGTGATATTAACCTCTATGTCCTTGTGCCTGTCTCTCAGTTTTAAAAACTCAGCCGCTTTTATACTGTCTTCTTTAAGGCCATCAATTCTCGATTCGATTTCATTTATTATATCCATTGTCGCAGACCCCCCGAACGGGCCTTTTAT
>CAYYHH010000446.1:0-312 GCA_964471645.1 uncultured Oscillospiraceae bacterium | reverse complement strand
GATTATTCTTTGATGCCTCCAGCTTCCTCTCTGATTCTTCTTTTTTGCTTCTGTATTTTACTATGCCCGCAGCCTCTTCAAAAATCTCTCGCCGGGCCTCGGGCTTGTCACTGAGTATGTCGGCAATACGGCCTTGTCCAATTATGGAATAGCCATCTACCCCAATGCCCGTATCCATGATTAGCTCTCGTATGTCCCTCAACCGGCACGGAACTTTATTGATGAAATAACCGCTCTCTCCCGAGCGGTACATCCTCCTTGTAATTGCCACTTCTGAATAATCGATAGGGAGGATGTGTTTTCCGTTATCAA
>CAYYHH010000445.1:0-1540 GCA_964471645.1 uncultured Oscillospiraceae bacterium | reverse complement strand
TAAGTGCCAGGTTCTGTACCTTTACGATCTTTTCCGCATGGTACTCACCCAAAGAACCTCCCAACACGGTAAAATCCTGGGCGAAAGCATAGACCAATCTGCCGTCGACGGTTCCGTAGCCTGTTACTACGCCGTCTCCCGGTGCTTTGGTTTCAGCCATTTGGAAATTATTGCTCCTGTGATGGACAAAGGTATCAATTTCAACGAAACTGCCTTCATCAAAGAGCAGCGCAATCCTTTCTCTGGCTGTCAGCTTTCCTTTGGCATGCTGATCGTCGATCCGCTTTTGACCTCCGCCAAGCTCAAGCGCTTCTTTTCTTCTGCGTAGATCTTCAATCTTGTTCATACGATTTCCCTCCTAAGCCTACATTTATTAATATATCAATATCTTTTTTACATATAAAACAGGTAAGCATATAAACACTTACACTTCCTGTAATATATAACATAATTAAAAAAATATCAAGAATTATCCCACAGGAAAAGCCGTCAATTCTAATTTAAAGGGCCTTTACCACTTTATCAATTCTCTCAAGGGCCAGTGCAATGATAAGCCCGGGTATAACCGTGGCATCCATGATGTCAATGCCCAGTATTTCTTTAATTCTCTTCAGCCTGTACTGAATGGTATTGCTATGCAGCGACATGGCCCGGGCGGTTGCCGAAGTTTTCATTCCGGCATCTAAAACAAATATCTCCAGCGTCTCGAGCAGCTGCTTTCCTTTGTTGTCCCCCGGCCTGCGAAAAGGTGAAAGCAAGTCCATATAGTACTTTTTTATTATTCCCCCCTTCAAGGAGATGTTGATACAATTCCCCGCCAAGGCCAATTCAAACTTAGTGAAGCACTTGTTGTTGGGAAATATATATTGCATGAAAGGCCATGCCTCGTTGATCATCTGATAAGCATCGGTAGCCGTTTCTACATCATCTATGCAGTTTATAAAGAAAATCTCCGAAGCACCTGCACCCTCTAAAGCAGCGCAGAAAGAGGCCTGAAAAGCCTCTCCCGAAATCTCATCCGATCCGGATGCAAGCATTACCCCATATACCTCATCGGCTTCGGCGATCTTCAGGATGCGGTGTCCCATATTCGCCTCAAATTGGGAAAGAGTTTTGTGCGCCGATTCCTTTTCAATTCCTCCCGCCGCAAATACTGCCCACAGACCATCGTAGCCGCCTTCATCCTTCAAAGTATAAGCCAGACTGCGATTGCCTCGTCTCAATGCTTTCAGAAATTCGGCAGTAATATCCCTTACCGGGCTGTATTTCCACATTCCCATAGCCAGTTCGATTATTTCTGCCAACCTGGCAATTTCTTCTTTTGAGTAGCTGTCCTCATTGTCCACAAGCAGAAGGAAATGTTTGGTTCCGTTTATCATAAGCGGTCCCCAATAAGTAAGAACACCTTCCACGTTGATCTTTGTCAGGGGCCCGGAGCCTGCGCCCCCTTCAATTCCGCGGCGTACAGCTTCATCAACCGTGGTCTTGTGCCGGGTTTCTACTGTGAATACTGGGTTGAAATCTTCGCTGAGCACTACCA
>CAYYHH010000444.1:980-1546 GCA_964471645.1 uncultured Oscillospiraceae bacterium | reverse complement strand
TTGCATTGGAAAGTCTTATAAATGCGCTGGCCACCGTGGTCTTTCCCGTGCCACCTTTGCCGCTAAGAATCAACAGCTGTTTCATTTTGCACCTCCCCAATAACTTTTACAAGCATTTCTTTAAAAACATTCCTGAATTCATTATCCTCTCTTGACGCTATCTGTCCATTGGAATTAATCGTACCCAACCGGCTGTCAAAAGGAATCCTGTCTAATATTTTTATGTTGTTATCCAGGCAAAATTTCTCTGACGGGTTAAATCCTTTCAAGCATTTATTGAGTATTACCCCGTGTTTTTTGCGGAATAGTTTAACCAGTTCGTAAACCATACCAAGGTTATGGGCTCCAAACATAGTAGGTTCTGCAACCAATATGCAATAATCGGCATCCTTTATGCTTTCCATAACAATACAAGCACTGCCGGGAGGGCAATCCACAAAAGTCGGAATATCTCTTTCAGTCATGCTTTCCTCTAAAAGGCTGTTTATGATGGGCACTCCCGATGCCTCCCCGGTGTTTAGTATCCCTGTGATGACCTTTACACCATCTGAATTGCCTTTTTCTAT
>CAYYHH010000444.1:0-970 GCA_964471645.1 uncultured Oscillospiraceae bacterium | reverse complement strand
GCCAATGCACTCTCCGGACATACCAAAATGCAACCGCCACAGGAATGGCAAATTTCATCAAAGACAATCAATCTGTCTTTGATATATGCAAGGGCATTAAATTTGCAGAACTCAACGCATTTTCGGCACCCATTGCAAAGTTCACTGTCTACTTTTGGAATCTTTACAGAAACCTCTGTTTGACAAATATTCTCCGGCCTGAAAAACAATCTTCCATTAGGTTCTTCCACATCACAATCAATGTATGTTGACTTCCCTGCAATTGCAGCCAGGTTGACAGAGATCAGTGTCTTGCCTGTACCGCCTTTACCGCTAAGCACGGCTATCTTCATAACATCAGCCTCCGTGACCGTGATGGCCGGGATGAATATCAGACAGCTCATCCAGCTTCCCCGCTACAAAGGCTTCGATATTATCCTTGACGGAAGTCCCTTTGGTTTTATAAAGCTTTATATCGGCAGCTTTCAATACATCAGCGGCATTTTCCCCGCATCTGGGTGTCAACAGTGCATCAACCTTGCTGTCTGCAATTATTTGTGCCGCTTTTATTCCTGCCCCTCCGGAGCTTGTCGCCGCTGTGTTTTCTACAAATTTTTCCGCCTTCGACTCAGTATCGTAAAACAGGTAATATGGCGCCCGCCCGAAGGAAAGGCAAACATTTGTCATTATGTTTTTTTCATCCACAGGTATAGCTATCCTCATTAGTATCCTCCCTAGCTTTTGCTATTCATTCTTTTTGTTTTTGGCCTCTACGGCGACAACCGCGACCGCATCCGTTGCCCATGCCCTCGCACAACCTGTACTCCCCTCCGTCTATGAAAAGTACCTTCCCTTTTACGAGGGACTCAGCCAGCTTTTTTCTGGCTTCAGCATAAATCCCCTGAACTGTGGTGCGGGCTACTTTCATTTGGTTTGCGCACTCCTCCTGAGAAAACCCCTCCAAATCTATAAGCCTGATGGCTTCGTATTC
>CAYYHH010000443.1:0-1548 GCA_964471645.1 uncultured Oscillospiraceae bacterium | reverse complement strand
ATATAAAAACATATCCTTCATCATTATCTCAAAAGCCGTTGTCAGAAGCCCATCGCCTGCCAATATTGCAATGTCTTCACCAAATATTTTGTGGTTGGTGGGTTTCCCCCGGCGCAATTCATCATCATCCATGCACGGAAGGTCATCATGGATGAGGGAATAGGTGTGGATGTATTCTACTGCCATAGCATACGGAAGAGACAGATTGATATCATAACCGCAGAATTCACTTGCTGCAAGCAGCAAAACCGGTCGTATGCGCTTCCCCCCTGACATTAGGCTATACATCATTGCTTCGCGCAAAGTCTCGCTGTGTTGATCGATTTCAGGCAAATAATCTAAGAGTTGGGATTCGATCAAGGTTTTATATCTGTTATAATCTTCTTTGAACATATAGGTTTGCCCTCCATTCGACTAACCGTGTCAATCTGTAAAATCTGACAGTTCCCTGCTGACTCTGTCGTAGACTTGAATCTTTCTGTTTGCATTGGTCAGGTGTTCCTTGCACTTTTCGTAGTATTGCATGCCTTCCTCAAATTGAATCAAAGCCTCTTCCAATGTGGTGTTTTCGGATTTTAAGGCTTCCACTGAATTTTCCAGCCCTTTTAAGGCCTTTTCAAAACTAAGAGTATTCTTTTCCATAAGATGCCCTCCTGACCTCATCTATCAAACATCTAATTTTACCATCTTTGCATATCACCGTCAAGAAATCGCCTTTTTTCAACGCCTCGGCCGATAAAACCAGCTTGCTGTTATCATCTGTCAAAACTGCGTATCCACGTTCCATAATAGAATAAGGACTGATGGCCTTCAGTTCTGCAAGTAAGATTTCAATTACCGCCTTTTTTTCTGACATCATAGATGTCACGGTGTATAAAAGTTCTTTGCGGGTGCTTTCTACTTTAATTTGCGCATTTTCGATTCTTCCCACAATTTGCTTCCTCAAAGCCTCCATGTTGTGCCGTTCTGTTTGCAATTCAAAAAACCTTATAAGACGCTCCATGGCATCAATGATATCGGCGGCGTAGCCTTTAATCGCCGTGCGCAGAGCATCTAAGTCGGGAACCGACAGCTGTGCCGCTTCTGTAGGAGTTGCAGCCCGCCTGTCACTGACATAGTCTGCAAGGGTAAAATCAGTTTCATGGCCTACGGCAGAGATAATGGGAATGTGGGAAAGAAAAATACTCCTCACCACTACTTCCTCATTAAAGGCCCACAATTCCTCAATAGATCCTCCGCCCCTCCCTGTTATAATTACATCGGTATCGGGGAACATCCGATTGACATCATCGATGGCCGAAGCTATATCCATGGCTGCATCGGGCCCTTGTACCAAACAAGGATATAAAATAACATCAACCACATCATTTCTTTGCTGGATTATTTTTATAATATCTCGAATGGCCGCACCTGTCTCAGATGTGATTATCACAACTTGTTTCGGGAAAGGCGGTATCGCCTTTTTGTACTTTGAATCAAAAAGTCCTTCCTTGTCCAGCTTGGTTTTCAGCGCCTCAAATGCGGCGGAAAGATTTCCGGTACCCTCCA
>CAYYHH010000442.1:0-1556 GCA_964471645.1 uncultured Oscillospiraceae bacterium | reverse complement strand
TATTATTGACTCCTGATTGCCTACAATTTTCGGCGCTTCTGTAAGGTTGAGCGATGTTTCTACCAATGATGCCGCTTCTTTGAGACTTATTGGTTTTGAGAAACTGCCTATTCTGCCTATGAGCTCCTTGTCGCCGAATGGTGTACGGATCTTTAACCTGCGAACCATTTGCAGATCCAGAAGATCTGCCAGGTAATCATTATTTCCTCCAAAGACAGAGTCAAAAGAAGTGTGGGCAGAGTAAACTGTAATACCGTGCTTTATCAGCTTGATAATATAATTTCCCGTCAAAGTCCGCGCGTCTACTACATCGATTTTTTCCATCATCAATGGATGATGGGTAATTATAAAATCCGCTTTTCGCTTGGCGGCTTCCTCAATTACTGCATTTGTTACTTCCAATGTGACCAGTATTCTTTTTACCTGCACATTGCCCATATTGATTTGAAAACCGCCATTATCCCATTCTTCTTCAAGCTCCCTCGGTGCAATGATCCGCAGCTGGTCCAACAGTTCATCGATTTTGATCGCCATCTTTTCCCTCCAATTTTACCAAAAAGCTATGTCCCCTTATTATATCCGCCTGCAAAGTTCCCTGAGTTTCTCCACCCTTTTCAATTTTTCATCGAGCTGGAGGAGGCTTGTCCCCGAGCCTTTTTCTCTGATCGATTCAATTATCTCTACTTCCGCTTCAATTCTACACTCTATCAATTCTTTGAGCAAGGGGTCTTTGTCGGAAAACAACAATGGACTTATCTCAAATTCCAGACTTTGGAGTCTTTGTGGGAAGGATGCCTCCCTCTCCGCCATATCTGCCTCTGTTGCGGTTTCGACCACAAGTATTTCATAGAAATGCTTCCTGTCTTTTACCAGGCGTTCCGCAGTAACCGTATACCCGTTCTTATAGAGCCATATGCGCAGCCTTTCCCGGCCGTTTTCAGGCTGCAGAACAAACTTGGAAAAGCTGCGGGTTCTCACCGGATCGTCGCCCAGGATTTTCTCGATCATGAGCCCCCCCATTCCGGCTATAACTACAGCATCCACCTCTCTGTTTTTTAGAGTATCCAGGCCGCCGCCCAGGCGTAGATCGGGTTTCATTCCGGGAGCATATTTCGAAATATTTACCTCCGCTTTTTTCAACGGCCCCGATTTGACATCGCTCATTATTATCTTTGGGCTGATGCCGTTTAAGAACAGAAAAATAGGCAGCAGACCGTGATCTGTGCCTATGTCGGCCACCGTTTCACCCGGGTTGATATAACCTGCGATTGCAGCTAATCTTTCCGAAAGTTGTAGCATGAATATCTCCTTATTGTTTTGTCATAGCTGCTTATCTTGTACATAGCTGCGTATATTGTACCACAGAACCACATTTGCAGGGAAATGTCAAATGTATACCTCCTAACCTGACCGCCTCATCGGTTTCCATCGGTAACGCCTCCATGCAACCTTTTCTCATCCGCCCTCCATGCGAAGATCCCAAGTAGACTTTGGCCTGCCTTGGGTATGGGTTTATAACGATTTTATAGAAATCTGTCATCTCTTATCTTTTTTTG
>CAYYHH010000441.1:0-1574 GCA_964471645.1 uncultured Oscillospiraceae bacterium | reverse complement strand
CATCGGCGGCATTATGGGGGATCAGGTTTTGCAGGCAGTGGAGATGGCCGTGGCTCTGGGTGAAAGCGGAAATTCGGGAGTGGACGTCCCCGACTATATGGACGAAAACATCAGCACAAAGGTCGTAAAGATAATACAAAGTTATACAGGAATAGTTAACAGGATGGTATGGAGAAAGTGAACAGCGGGATCCGGACTGTTTTACATGAAGGGAATTGAGGCGAATAAGCTGATGAAAACCAGATTTTGTTTACTGCTGATTTTTATAGTGGTGCTATTACTTTTGACCGGAGGTTGCTCAGGCGGTGGTACGGGAGAAAAAGGAGAAATAGCAGGGACTGGTGAAACAGGAGAAAAAGGAGAAATAGCAAAGACTGGTGAAACAGGCGGAAAAGGGCAAAATCTACTTGTTAATAAGGAAGGCAAGACGATTTGCGAAAGATACCCAACGCCCGAAGGATATGCCAGGATTAAGCTTGAAGATGGCAGCTTCGGTGAATTTTTGAGGAATCAGAAACTCAGGCCCTATGGAACAAATGCGCTTTTTTATGACGGGCGAGAAAAAACCCGGGCGGGAATATATGACAGCGTGTTCGATGTTGACATAGGTGATAGGGATCTTCACCAATGCGCCGATGCTATCATGCTGCTTCGCGCTGAATACCTGTATTCTATGGAGGCTTATGATCAAATCTCATTTCATTTCGTCTCGGGGTTCAAGGCGGAGTATCAGAAATGGATGGATGGGTACCGCATCAAAGTGGAAGGAAACGAAGTAAGCTATTACAAAACAGGTGAGGCATTAAATACCCACGAATCTTTAAGAAAGTATATGGACATGGTCTTTGCATATTCAGGCACACTTTCACTTGAAAAGGAATTAAAAGCGGTGCAGATAGATGACATGCAGGTAGGGGATGTTTTTATTGTCGGGGGGAGCCCGGGACACGCGGTTATAGTCGTGGATATGGCTGAGAACGATCAGGGGGAAAAGTTGTTTATGCTTGCTCAGTCATACATGCCTGCCCAGCAGACGCAGCTACTGATAAATCCGGACCGGGACGATATAAGCCCTTGGTATTTACTTAAAGGCTCCGAAAAGCTAATAACACCTCAGTGGACTTTCGAGCCGGGAACATTGAAAAGATTTTAGACGGTAGTGTCTACTAAGCTATGAAAAAACATAGCAAGAACCTTGGGAGCTGATTAACGAGGATTGAGGTCGAGGAGGAATAACGAATGATGGAAAGTGCTAAAACGAAATATTCACAGCGAACTGTAATCCTGATAATATTACTATTAATAGGATTATTATCATTTTTTGTCGTATCGAATATAGTAACAGATCCGAGTTTTAATGAAGCCACTTTAAAGTCTTTGGATGAGAAGAAAGTTACTGTTATGAGGCTGGCGGCAACGGCGGCGGCAACTTCAACAGCTTTGTCGTTCATTCCTTTAGAGATTGCAAAGCCCATTGCTAATCAATTAGCAGAATTGAGCACTTATTTCATCGTCATATTGAGTGCGATTTTGTTGGAGAAAATGTTGGTGGCGGTAGTCGGCTATGTGTCCTT
>CAYYHH010000440.1:350-1576 GCA_964471645.1 uncultured Oscillospiraceae bacterium | reverse complement strand
AACTTACCTCAGGAACAGACGGAAGAAGAAAAGCTATACGCATCTATAAGGGATGCTCAAATCCAGTGGAAGCTGGCAGAGGGGCGTTTCAATGAGGCCACTGATCCGGATCTTATCGATTTCGCCACATACGACATAATGGCCGCAAAATCCAGATACGAATACCTGATAAAAACCGCCAAGAAACGGGCCGGTTTATAGCTACAAGGTTCTTCTGCCCTCGATAGCTTTTGACAAGGTTATTTCATCGGTGTACTCCAAATCCCCTCCCACGGGAATGCCGTGGGCTATGCGGGTGGCCTTGATCCCTGAAGGCTTGATAAGCCTGGCAATATACATGGCGGTAGCCTCTCCCTCAATGTTGGGGTTGGTAGCGAGAATAACCTCTTCAATATCGCTTTCCCGCAAACGAGTAATCAGCGATTTTAAATTTATATCTTCAGGTCCTATGCCTTCCATCGGAGATATTACTCCATGAAGCACATGATAGAGACCCTTGTATTCCCGTATGCGCTCCATTGCCGCTACATCCCTCGGGCTTTCCACGACACATACGATTTTTTGGTCTCTCGCTCCGTCGGTGCATATCCCGCAAGGATCCGTATCGGTCAAGTTTCCGCAGACAGAACAGTATTTCATCGTACGCTTTGCATCGATAATGGCATCTGCAATTGCTGCTGCATCCTTTTCATCCATAGCTAAGATAAAGAAAGCCAGCCTCTGGGCTGTCTTTCCTCCTATTCCGGGTAATTTGGACAATTGATTTATTAGATTGTTCAATGGTTTTGAGTAATTCCTCATTCCCGGTCATCTCCTTCTTAAAATCCGGGGATTCCCAGGCCGCCGGTGAGTTTGCCCATTTCCGACGAGGATATTTCTTCAATTTGACGCAGCCCCTCGTTGACAGCGGCAATGATGAGGTCTTGCAGCATTTCAACGTCGTCGGGATCTACAGCCTCGGGCTTTATAACAATATCGGTAAGCTGGCGTTTGCCGTTGACAGTAATGCTCACTGCTCCGCCGCCAGCCGTTGCCGTAACTTCCTTCTCATCGATTTCTGCCTGCAGCTCTTCCATCTTCCTCTGCATGGCCTGCATCTGCTGCATCTGCTTTTGCATTGCAGCTTGGCCTCCGCCGCTGGATTTTTTCCCCGCTCTCATTCCTTTGCCCATCATATCCTCCTTCTGAAACGTTGTAATCTCTTAAATTAAAGCGCTTTATACTTA
>CAYYHH010000440.1:0-340 GCA_964471645.1 uncultured Oscillospiraceae bacterium | reverse complement strand
GGTCCAATGCCTTTTGGATTTTCTGCCAAGCAGCATTCCATCCTGAGCTTTCTCCCCGTATGCTTTTCCATTAGCTGCGAAATATATTCGGCATTATCATTGGCATATCTCAATGCCATATTACCGGCCGGCTCCAAACGAAAGCAGTCTTCCTCTATTCCTGCCAGCCTGCAGCCTATTTTCAGGATATTGAATGTCCCTTTTTTTGCCTCGCCTTCTTTAGTAACTTCTTCCCAAATCTTGTCTATATCCGGTTCGTCAATCGGTACAGTTTTTATATCACTTTTAATTTCATTTTTTGTGCCGCCGTTTTCAACAGCTTTTTCTTTCGTGTTTTCAG
>CAYYHH010000439.1:0-1585 GCA_964471645.1 uncultured Oscillospiraceae bacterium | reverse complement strand
GGGCCATATCAGATACGGTGCTTTCGCAAAGCAGGTAAACATCTCTGAAGTTGAAGAGGCACATGGCAATCACTGCACAGCTGCAGGCCATTGCTCCTATGGATGATGCCGCATTGCTTCCGAATGCGGAACACAGGTGGACCATGAGTGCCATGAGAATGCATACCGCCAGGATTTGGATCCCCAGTTCGATCCCCGATGACAATTCTTTTATAAACAGACCGGTAATCGCTTTTACTATTTTATCGATTTCAAATAGGGGTTCACGATTTATAAGCCTTGAAATGATCTCCCCCACACTCAAATCGGGCATGCCGAGAACATCGCCTCTGCCGGTCAATTCTTCCAGAGCTTTCAGATCCAAGGAGTTGAGTTGTTCATTTATCAGGTTTTTATAGTCCATTTCCATCCTAACTCCTGAGCAATTTTGTCAAAGTCTCAAGCACTGACATCATGACGGGGATAGCTAAATAAAATATAATTACCTTTCCGGCCAGCTCTACTTTTCCACCGATTGCCTCTTCCCCCGCATCTTTGCATACCTGCGAAACAAAGTCCGCAACATAGGCTACCGCCAATACCTTCAGTAAAATCGGAAAAAAGGCCTTACCGTAGCTTACGTTTTCGTAAACCGATCCCAGGAAATCGAAGATTGAAGTCAGCTTGATCAGAACGAAGCCAAATATTATCAAAACTGTTGCAATTATAATATAAATGGATATTTCCGGTTTGTATTGGCGAATCAATGATGTAGTTATTACGCCACACAGGGCCAGGGCGGAAATTTGAAATATATCCATATCACTTTATAATCTAAACATGGTTTTTACGGTTATAAAAAAATCATTGACCATGTTTATGATAATTACCAACACTACAATTATTCCGGCAAGGGTCGTCATCATTGCCTGATCCTCCCTGCCTGCTCTGATCAAGACCTGATTGAGCACAGCCACTATAATCCCGATAGCAGCTATTTTAAAAATTATGTCCACATTGAAATCCATATTCTCAATCTCCTAAAGCAACACAATTACTGCCATCACACCGGCTGAAGTCCAGAGGGCGCGATAGATTCTGCCTTTAGTTTTTCGTTCTTCGTCGGCTTCTTTTCTTTGTTTCTCCAATCCCGTAAAGAGATGTATAAATAATGCTTCGTGATTTTCAAGATCGGTTTTTCCAAGTTCTATCCCCCCTTGAGAAAGAATAAATCGATCTTCGTCTGTCAGGGCACTTTCGCCATATACCTCGTTGACCGACTGTTTCCAGCATTCATAGAGGTCACAACGGTTATCGGTAAGCAAACATTTGACCACAGCTGTTAAAAACTCTCCCGATTTATCCCGGGACCTGCAGCCGATACGGTCTAAGAGAACGGGAAGAGGATCGCATCTGTACGACATTTCAGCCTGTAAAACTTTCAATGTCAAAATCAAATCGTCCAAGTGAGAAACGCGATTTTCATAAGGCTTTGCCGTCAGATATCCAACCCCTGTTCCCGCTGTCAATACCGCTATGTATAAGATCAAATCCAACATCGCATCCTCCCGGTCTATATATCTATATTCTTTGGACAAGGATATAT
>CAYYHH010000438.1:1020-1592 GCA_964471645.1 uncultured Oscillospiraceae bacterium | reverse complement strand
TTTGTCTAATTTATCAAAAGTAATGCAAACCGACAATACCTCTTCCTTGGGAAACCCCGCAAATTCAATCATATCGAAAAGGATGCGCCTGTCGTTGATGCGTACGGTAAAATCATCAAACCCCAGTTCCATCAAGGTTTTCGCAGTTGTATGGATCAGCTCGATTTCCGCCTCCGGCGAGGCGTCTCCGACAATGTCGATGTCGCATTGGTAAAACTGTCTGAGCCTGCCCTTTTGCGGTCTTTCGGCTCTGAACACCTGCCCTATCTGGATTACTTTAAATGGCACCCGCAGTCGGGACCTGTTATTGGCAAAGTATCTGCTGAGAGGCAGAGTCAAGTCAAAACGCAGCCCTATATCGGTAAGATCCTTCTCATGAAGATCTTCTTTTGTAAGGTCCAGCTTTTGTCCTCTTTTAAGTATTCTGAATATCATATTGAGGTTTTCACCGCCGTCGCTTTTATCCAGGCGGTCGATATCTTCCAGCATAGGAGTCTGTATTTTCGAAAAGCCGTTGTTTTCATAGCTTCGCAAAATAATTGCCTTCATGGCGTCCCTTACTCTCATTTCTT
>CAYYHH010000438.1:608-1010 GCA_964471645.1 uncultured Oscillospiraceae bacterium | reverse complement strand
CTAGTGCCTCTTACAGGTTGTACAGAAATTGCCATATCTAAATCCTCCTTAGTCATTGGTACCAGGTACCGAACGCAATTGGTAGTGTTTGGTACCTGGTACCGTACACTACCGAACACCATCAATCAGTGCCATATGTAGTCTCGGCCCAGCACTGCTTCTGCATCATCGGAAGCCTGTTTTGCCCGATGCAGATGTCCTGATGCTTGCAATGCCGGGTTATTTTCCAGTTGGCCATCCAGCGGCACTATAGCATAGACATCCTTGCCCTTAGCTTTGTATTTATCAAGCCAGGTTTTCATTGCATCAGCCCCGATCAAAGATGTTTCTCCTGTTTTCGGGTCAAACTCCAAGTTTACCCTGGCGATCATTCCTTGTTCGGTGTAGCGATTATTGAGGGTT
>CAYYHH010000438.1:0-587 GCA_964471645.1 uncultured Oscillospiraceae bacterium | reverse complement strand
GACCGGAACATTTTTACCTGTTTTGCTTTTCAGAATGTCTACGGTCTGCAATACATGCGGATGGGAAGCAAATATTACATCAACCCCCATATCCACAGTTTTTTCCGCCATATATTCTTGCCACATATTCGGACTGCGCTCATATTCTTCGCCCCAGTGGTAATAGCATACAACAACGTCAGCGCCATCCTTGCGAGCCGATTGGATATCGGATTGAATCTTTGCCAGCTCGCTGTCCAGGACTTCGTAATTAAAGCTGTTGAGCATGTTTATTGCCTGATCCGAAAGTATTGTTCCGTTCAGAGTCGACCTGCCTCCGTTGCTGGGAGTTTCGTAGGTATATGACATAACAGCTACTTTTACACCCTTCACGTTCATTATCGCATAATTTCTCTCCCAAGAGAATCTGGTTCCCGAGGTAGCCAATCCCGCCTGCCTCAACACCCTCAATGTCCGCTTCATTCCGGACAAGCCTTTGTCATAGGTATGATTGTTGCTGGTAAGAGCCACATCAAAGCCTGCATTCGCAAGGGAATATGCCAAGGCATCGGGTGCGTTGAAGGAGGGGTAACCCGTCGGTGTGCCTC
>CAYYHH010000437.1:0-1592 GCA_964471645.1 uncultured Oscillospiraceae bacterium | reverse complement strand
GCGCATGATTCACCACATTAGGGTGTTAAAAGCAGCGATCAAGATGATGACATTTCAGTATTTGACTTCAACAACGAGCTTGCCCATATCTTTGAGCTTTTTAGATATAAGTTGTATCGCCGAAATTCTCGGGCGAATACCGGCCTGCCTGAAAACCATAGAATCATGGGCTTCGTTGACAGCGCTGCCTATAAAAAACGTAATGGCATCGGCCTTTAACATCATTGCGCAAAACCGTTCAACAGGGGAATCTCCGCTGAGACTGCAACTGTCTTCGTCAAGTATGTTGTACACCTGGTTCAGTACAATCGCACCTTCCGTGACCAGATCGATTCCGTCAATCTTATATTCCGGCGGCGAAGCCAGGGATCTGGTATTATCAACAAAAGTAACTTCTCTTTTCAACTCCCGCGATACTATATCCGCTGTGGTAGACCCCGCGACGACATGCAACCCCGGAGCATTCATGAAGCTCTCCACAATTTCCTTATCTTTTGCCCTTAATGCCGGGGGGCCGGACAGAATAGCCAATTGTGATGCCTCCCGACAATGCAATATAGCTACAGTTGAGTCATCCTCATAGCGGCCGCCGCAAATCCTGTTGGACATTTCAAGAACCTCTCCCGGAAGCTTATAAATATTGTGCTTATGGGCAGATCTTCTGTTTACAAAATCCACCAGCCCCTCGGTCCCGATCCCAAAAGATGAACCTTGCCCTAATCCGGATTGAGTTATCCCGTCAGAAACAACAATCAAGCTGTCACCCAATTCCAATTTTCCTGTAGTTTCCCCTATTACCTCGTACTCAGCCGAATGAATTGACGGTTTAAGAGGAATAGCCAACCCATCCTTTATCATGATTGGTTCAGGCGCTTCATAAGTGTAGGTTATGAAAAGTCCATCATTTAATATCTTGACGGCGGTAAATGCAGCAAAGGGTATTTTCTCTTCCCTGGCCCTGTGCATGGAGTCGGCAACCATTTCACTCATGCTTCTCATCGACACCCCGGAACGGTGCAATTCCATCAATCGATTTGCACAGGTTATTGCAGCTATATTTGCATATACCCCGGACCCGATCCCGTCGCAAAGCACGAAAAATGTACTCTCCTGTGTCCTCTGACAGATATAAGTGTCACCGCATACGATATAATTTTGCTTAGGCTTCTGTTCTACTATGTCCTCGATAAATTTCAAATTCTTCACCCCATACATGTGGTTTTCTTTTATTATAAAGAATTAGGGCTTTCCTTTATCATAAAGCTTTGTAATTTCTTTTACAAGTTCCTCGCTCTCGGCTGTGCTCTTGCCTAAATAATGGGCCATCTCCTGGGAGAAGTTAATTTGATGGTACAATAATTTTCGCACATGTTCAAGGGTCTGGTCCTTAATTGGATCAATACGGCTATCGTCAAATTTAAGATCGGATACATCGACGTAAATACCTACATATTGCCTCTCTTCCTTGAGTATATACACTATTTCATGATATTTTATACCGTTTCTGATTTTTATTGAATCACGGCTTTCGGATGTCCCCGATGCCAATTGTTCAAAACTGTCCCCATCGATTATATACGAAATATGTTTCC
>CAYYHH010000436.1:0-1609 GCA_964471645.1 uncultured Oscillospiraceae bacterium | reverse complement strand
GGGTTGCGGCGTGAATTTTCTTAAGGTCTTGTTCACTTAGGATTTGATAGGAACCTGATGGGGCTTTATAAGTAAATTTCATGAATTTTCTCCTCCTTTTATATCCCAATCGCATTTGCTGACGCATCTGCTTCTGCGCAAATTCTGTCCATTTCGGCCACCACATCCTCTGTCAATTCATCTTCTGCAGGCCCTTCTAAAATGCTTCTGACCAGCTTGTTGGCAATGGCGATAGAATCGGCTTTTTCATGGATAGTGCCACGCAATTTGGATGAATAATGTGGAGAAGAATAGATCTCGTCTCTGTTGCGGAAGTTCTTCATGGTAGACTTGTGAGCTAGGAAGGCCCCTCCCGGTCCTTTTTCCTTAATTTCATCCACCAGATCTGTATCATCATCGATCCGAATTCCCCGGCAAATTCGTAAGATCCGCTGGGCAATTTCATCCTCAGTCAAAATCATTTCCAAGCTGACAGCCATTCCGTTATCGCAGGTTCCGATTCCGTCTATCAAATCGGCTCCCCCTAAATACGCGGGCATGGTTTCAAAGGTTCCCCCTCCTGTTACGCAGCAAGGCAAACCATAATACCTGGCCATGGCCGTGCCTCCCATGCTGATCAAAGGAGCCTCACCGCTTTTGACATATGCGCCTGTTCTGACATCCGCAGCCCCTGAAGCCGCACCGTAAATAACAGGCCAGCCGGGCTTGGCAGTTTGGAAAATGGTTATGCCTGATAAAACCTCGGCATTAATCTGCACAACGGTTGAAAACAAAGATGCCGGAGATGTCAAGCCGATCATTGGCATCGGATAGATATTTACGGGCACCTCATAATCCGACAGTTCTAAATATGCATCAAGCATCTCTGAAACATGTGTCAGCGGAGAAACGGGGCAATACAGAACAGAGGCTATTTTTCTCTGTATAAATTTTTCCCGTGAGCCGATCACTAGATCCAGGATTTCTTTAGCATAGCCCGCTTCATGAGTATTGCTCAGTTCAAACTGTATATGCTTTGACGTCCCCTGCAGGATAGCGGCCATCTCATGCAGACAATGAGTCTTTTCGAGTACATCTGTGGCCGAGCATCCGGTCCAGGACACAGCACCGGTAACTGTTTTCTGGAACACTTTCCCTACATTCCTTACATCCTCTTTGGTGCTTTCCCGCCGCTCCCCTGTATAAGGATCATAGATATTGGTGCAAATACCCGACATGGTGTGCCGGCTTTCATAGGATGGAATCTCATAGTCAAATTTCGGATTTCGCCCGGCCAAAACAAACTTTTTCGGAGCTTTCCCGACGGCTTCCATTATGCGATCCTCCGTCAGGTACACTCTCTGCTTTGCATCGTCGACTCGTGCACCGGCTTCCTTCAACAGCTGAAACGCCCTATGACTTTGGATCCATACTCCGGTCTCTTCAAGCAGATCCATAGTTTTCCTATGTATAAGCTCAATTTCCTCTTGCGAAAATATTTCTGCCTTAAATTTCATGTTTTTTCCCCAGTGAGCACTGCCGTTGCCAAAGGGTTGCCTCCTATTCATAATGTGTTTATATTTTAGCACACATTACCCGTTATGGCTTCCGCAACTTTGTTTTGTTCGGT
>CAYYHH010000435.1:0-1618 GCA_964471645.1 uncultured Oscillospiraceae bacterium | reverse complement strand
AGAATCTTCTAAATGGAAATCTATTTTGGGTCCGTAAAAAGCACCGTCACCCTCATTGATTATATAATCCATCCCTTTTTCCACAAGAGCGTCTCTGAGAGCATCGGTTGCCATATCCCACTCTTCCTGACTGCCCATTGAGTTTTCCGGCCTGGTTGACAGCTCTACGTGATACTTAAATCCAAACAACTTATACACGTAGTCTATAAAATCGATGACTGCCACTATTTCCTCTTTCATCTGCTCCGGAAGCATAAAAATGTGTGCATCGTCCTGCGTAAAGGTTCTTACCCTCATCAGGCCATGCAAAGCGCCGGACAGCTCGTGTCGGTGTACCTGACCCAGCTCACCCATTCTTATTGGAAGATCCCTGTAGCTGTGCATTTTACGTTTGTAGGCGAGCATTGCGCCGGGACAGTTCATGGGTTTGATTGCATAGTTGCCCTCGTCGATTTTGGTAAAATACATGTTGTTCTGGTAGTGATCCCAGTGTCCCGAAGTATGCCAAAGCTCCTCGGAAAGAATCAGAGGAGTCTTTATCTCCTCGTACCCCCTTTCACTGTGGGCCTTTCTCCAAAATGATTCCAATTCGTTCCTGATTACCATGCCTTTTGGGAAGAAGAACGGAAATCCGGGGCCCTCTTCCATAATTGCATAAAGATCCATTTCCTTGCCAATCTTCCTGTGATCCCTTTTTTTAGCCTCCTCCAGCATGGTCAGATATTCATCCATCATCTGCTGTTTTGGAAAGGATGTTCCATATATTCTCTGCAGCATTTTGTTCTTTTCACTGCCACGCCAATAGGCACCTGCAACGCTGGTCAGCTTCAATGCCTTGATTGCTGCGGTAGATCCTTTGTGCGGACCCGCGCATAAATCGGTAAAATCACCCTGTTTATAGAATGAAATTATCGCATCCTCGGGAAGGTCATTTATCAACTCCACTTTGTATGGCTCATCTTTTTCCTTCATAAATTCGATAGCCTCTTCTCTGGGAAGCTCAAACCTTTCAAGTGGAATGTTTGCCTTTGTGATCTTTTTCATTTCCTTTTCAATTGCCGCAAGGTCCTCATCGGTAAAGCGATGGTCCAGATCAAAGTCATAATAATACCCATAGTCAATTGACGGGCCTATGCCCAGTTTGGCCTCCGGGAAAAGTCGTTTTACAGCCTGTGCCAGTACATGAGAGCTGGTGTGTCTGAACGCACCGCTTTCCGGGTCGGCCTCAAACGTCCGGTATTCTTGCATGTTTTCTTTTACGGCTTCCTGATTCATTCCTGATATCCTCCTAATAATAAAACCCAAGCAATTGTCAATACAATGCTTGGGGCATATTCTGCGGTTCCACCCAAACCTATTCTTCATTATCATAACGACAGGTTTTATACTGCCGGCAACCTTCATCAGGCGCTGCTCCAAGGTGGTAACCTCTTCATCGCATTTAGCTGTGCTTTTGTTACTTCTTAATTATAATCATAACCTGAAATATGTCAATCTAAACACATATATTTTCCCATATTTCACTGTGCATCCGGTCACAGCCCACACCCAATCCGATCAGGGCGCATGCTTCACACTCGGAGCTTCGTGGTTTTAGCATCCACCGACCTTGAAACTC
>CAYYHH010000434.1:0-1621 GCA_964471645.1 uncultured Oscillospiraceae bacterium | reverse complement strand
TTTTCGAAATTTCCAGAGTTTTCTCTAAATCAAACTTTTTATTTTGGTAACAGTGATAAGAGAAAAATGAGAAGCGTTGTATATAAAATTGAGCAATCTGGGCCTGATTCAGTCCCACTGCCAGAAGGCCTTATGAATGTAATCGAAAGCGCTGAGATACTTATGGTTCACTTATGCCCTGTGCCTTCAGAACTGATCAAACGCGCAAAAAATCTCAAATATATACTATCAAACCGCGGTGGTACCGAGAATATAGACATAAAAACAGCTTCAGAATTGGGAGTATTTGTTTTGAATAATCCTCTTCATAACGCCAATGCTGTAGCCGAATATACTATTGCATTGATACTCAGCTTAACCCGTAATATTGTTTGTGCAGACCGAAGCCTTCGTGCTGGTATATGGAGAGAGCAGTTTCCTAACTCAAAATATATTTTTGAAATGAAGAGCTTGACTGTCGGATTAGTTGGATTTGGCGGAATTGCCCGTAAGGTTGTTGAAAAGTTGAGCGCATTCCATACGCAAATTATTGTTACAGATCCCAATGTTACCTCTGATGACTCAGATATTAAAAAGTTCAACTGTCAAATGACTTCTTTAGAATATCTACTACGGAACGCGGACATTGTGTCTATGCATGCGCGATATGATTGTACAAAGCCTCTACTTGACATTGATGAACTAAAAATGCTCAAGTCTTCCGCATACTTAATCAATACAGCTCGCCCTCATCTCATAAACAATAGCTATTTACTACAAATCCTAGGTGAAGGAAAAATCATGGGTGCAGCTCTTGATGTATTCGAGCAAGAACCTATTAGTCCGAATGATCCGATCCTTCTTCTTGATAACGTAATACTTAGCAATCATAGGGCTGGAGACACAATAAATTCTTATATCGACAGTCCAGAAATGCTTTTAGCTGAGTGCAGAAAACATATTGCCGAAAAATCGCTGCATATCCAGGCAGAAAGTAGGTTACAAAATGATGGATGCTAACCTCTTTATTAGCCGAAGACAAACAGGTTGTTTCGTAACGTCATATAGTATTACTTCGCATAAGAAAAATTTGAACGAGCATATGATTCTCTCCATGTTTAACTAGTCTTTTGAGCGGTATCTCATATTCCAGTTGATATGTGCAGAATTGACTTCAGTTAGAAATTTATTTTGAAAGGATAACTACGATGGGGAAATATTATACTGAAGGACATCGCGGATTTTGTGCAGAGTACCCTGAGAATACACTAGAATCATTTCAGGCTGCAATTGATCTTGGGGTAGACGGAATTGAGTTCGACATCTGGCTATCAAAAGATAAAGTACCAATCATAATGCACGATGGCAATGCCTATCGGACTACCGGTATTGATCGCAATCTTAATGACATGACTCTCAATGAAATAAAGCAACTTGACGCTGGAACCAGATTTAGCTCATTGTTTTCAGGATGTAGGGTTCCTACATTATTCGAATTAATTAACCTTGTCGAAAAATCGCGACCTTCGCTTATGCTTGGAGTTGAAATAAAGGACTATACCGAGGAGACTGTCGACATTACTGTGGCATATCTCAAAGAGAGAAACGTTTTCGAAACATGCGTTTTTTATTGTTTCAACGC
>CAYYHH010000433.1:495-1635 GCA_964471645.1 uncultured Oscillospiraceae bacterium | reverse complement strand
TAGACATAGACCCGCCGATATGGCCGTAACCCGCTTCTGCAAACATTTTTATGGTCTCGATTCTGACGTCTGCCGCAAATCTTTCTAACCGTTGAAAGTACGCTCTATCTTTCATAATAAAACCTCCTCTTTTCGGTAGCCTACTTTAATTCGTCCAAGTAAATTTCTCTCTTCTGCTTGTTTGATTCCAGTGCCGCCAGCGCAAATCTTAGAACCTCTTTTCCATCCTCGCCGTTGAGCACAGGATCCCCGCCATTTTTAAGCACGTCAACAAAATGCTTGGTCGAATCTATAAAAGAATCTGCCCAGTCATCTCTCATCCCTTCGTATGTGGTCAATTGACCATCTTTATAAACTGCCAGCGTCGGAATCTGAAGCATTTTTCCGGTACATCTTGTTATCCAGATAACACCCTTTGAGCCTGTGACCTCGACTCTTTCATCGCACGAATAATAATCTGTATCGATAATGAGGTCTTCAGAATATGTAATATCCATAAACCCGTATTTTTTCGCATTTTTATACTTCCACATAACCATGGCTGGTGCATCTTCGTAGAAGACTCCGGGAATTACATCGGTCCTGTCAATCCATGCCGTGACTTTTTCCACATCACCCATCAGGTACTTAGCTATAGAAAATTTATGGTAACCATCATCGAACACCAGAGGGCCTCCGCCGCAAACAGCTTCTTCCATACGCCATTTCCAGGTGTCCATATCTACGTCCCAGCCCAGAGTTTGTTTTCCGGCATTCATCTTATATCTCATGGTAATCGGCTCGCCGATCACACCCTCATCTATTAATTGCTTTGCTTTGACGTAGGGGGGATAGAATACAAAATTCTCATATACTTTAAGCTGAACGCCTGCCTCTTTGGCTGCTGCTATCATAAGATCAGCTTCTTCTAAAGACATGGCCATGGGCTTTTGTACGGATACATGCTTTCCTGCTTTACAAGCCTTTACCGTCATTTCACAGTGAAGATTATGTGGCACCAACAGTTCAATAAGGTCAATTTCGGGATCTTTCAACATCTCGTCATAATCTGTGTATACCTTTTTTGCTCCCCACTCCTCGGCTGCTTTGCGGCCTTTTTCTTCGCTCAGGAAGAGTGCGGGGCGGTACCAGATGGTCTTC
>CAYYHH010000433.1:0-485 GCA_964471645.1 uncultured Oscillospiraceae bacterium | reverse complement strand
TGACTGCATAGATTTCGGCATCGGGATTATCAATATATCCCAATACATTCAGGGAAGCGATACGGCCTATTCCAACGATACAAACCTTAATTTTACTCATTTAATTTCACTCCTGTTCAATGATTTATATTAGCGGGCGGACGAGGTCGCCATCCCTGCTGCTAAACTTGTTCGCCTTTTATTTCTTCCTCATATTTAGCCCTTCGATCCTCCAGGTACGTAGGGATTGGCACGTCCCACCAGCCAAAGGCTTTTCCTCCCGAATGCGGGTAATCTCTGTGGACCTCAACCTCTATGAACGCCGGGGCATTTGTGTCCAAGGCCTTCCTGACTGCATCCGCAATCTCTTCCTTTTTCGATACTCTTTGAGAGTAGATGCCAAAAGACTCGGCAATGGTATGGAAATCCGGAGTATATATTTCCCCATCCTTTTCCCAATCGTTTCCAAAGGTGCGGGAGGGTCCCAGCACGTCGGTCTGGAGGTC
>CAYYHH010000432.1:0-1636 GCA_964471645.1 uncultured Oscillospiraceae bacterium | reverse complement strand
TTTCAGGAAGGGGTAGCCGATGCGGTAGCCTCTGCGGTGGCAGATGCGTGGCGCAGGGAAGTATAAAATACTGCATTACAATTCAGGCTCCTCCACTGAAAGTTATAAAATAACATTATTAGAAGTATAGGGATAACGTTATGATTTCCTTTAGTGGCGGATTAGAGGCCGGGCGCAACCGGCATAACTTTTAGAATATGCAAAATTTGAGAAGCGCTAAAGAAAAAGCCCTGAAAAAATGGTTTATTTGCAAAAAGTCGAGAAGTGCTAGAAAAGTACAGAATTTATACCTGGAAAACTAGCACTAGTCGATATTTTGCACAGAACAAGCTCGATTCATCAGATTTAATCTGCCCTTTGTGGATATTTTGTTCACAACGCTCAGGTTGCTGTTGTAGCTATTTTTATGATCTAAGCCTGACAGGGCAAGGTGTGAATAGTTACGATAGTTATTAATGCCTATTGGTTGGAAAGGAATTCGTTTTAATTCACTTTTTTAAAATACTTGCGAGTTTATCCGTAGGCAAACCGTAAACAATATTTTTGTCAATTCCAATCATAGTTTCGCCGGCACATAGGGCATTTAAAATAGCTTCTTCAACTGCTTCTGCAGTAGCCCTGTACAATGGATCCATCATTTCATCCCCGAGTATTTCAATTGTTGTTTTGCTTATAGTATAAGCATTTTCATTTGCCGTGGAAAAGGCAATAAAAATATCGCCTGATCCGGTTTCAAAACCTGCGCCCAATCGACCTATGCCTATCGGCACCCTTTTGCACATTTTATGGAGCTGTACAGGCCAGACTGGGGCGTCTGTGGCAATTACAACAATGATAGATCCGGTACCGGGTTTTGGGTGTAGCGTATTAAAAACTGGTAAGCATTCGTCAAATTCTTTGCCCAAAGGAGTACCTTGTATTTGAAATGAAGTGCGCTCTCCGTGATTGGCTTGGACTAACACTCCTACAGTATATCCGCCTTCCGCCTCGGTTAGCACGCGGGAAGACGTTCCGGTCCCGCCTTTGAAATCATGGCATATCATCCCGGTTCCTCCGCCCACGTTTCCTTCTGCAATTTCTCCTGTCTTGGCATTATTCAAAGCCGAAAGGGCATGCTCGGCCTTTATATGAAAGCCGTTAATATCATTCAGAAGACCATCCCAAGTTTCTCCGACAACAGGATAAAAATAGCCGCTGCCATTAATTTCTCTTCCTTCAAAAACAAGAGGGTGATAGTAATTGTTATCAATCATCCATTTTGAGGTTGTATCTCTTACAATACCAACGCTGTTTGTATTGGTGATCATAATTGGACCGTGAATGAAGCCTGAATCGTCCAGCCAGTGTGTGCCTGTCATTTCGCCATTGCCATTTAAATCATGTCTTCCCCCAAATACTGCACTTCTTTTTTTCCCTCTTGGCAAAATAGCAGTTACTCCTGTTCGTGCAAACTCAGACCCCGGGCCATTATAATCCTCAGGCTCGCCCACTATTAAGGTAGAATAGCCCACTTCTACACCCTCAACATCAGTAATTGAATTATATTTTCCGGTTGTGCCCGGTAATGTCAGACCTAAATCTCTGAATCTTTTATTTTTCGTAGTACTCTCCTCCATCCTTTATATAGTCAATTGCT
>CAYYHH010000431.1:0-1637 GCA_964471645.1 uncultured Oscillospiraceae bacterium | reverse complement strand
GGCTGAATTATTATGAACGCTGACCAATATATCTGCATTCATCAAATTTGCTGCTTCCGGCCTGGAATACAAGGCCATAGTAATATCGCTGTCTCTAAGAAGAGTCACATTTGCTCCTGCCTGGGTCAGAAGCTGATGCAGGCGCAGAGCTATGGATAGATTTAAATCCTTTTCCGCCAGCACTTCAAGACCGTTAATTTTACCTGCAGATCCGGGGTCTTTGCCACCATGACCCGCATCTATAGCTATCAACTTTTTCGACACCCTCCAGTCCAGTTCAGGCAGCGCACCGGTGGGCTCTCCCTCATCGGGCTCCGAATTTTCAGGGTCGTCATAATCGCTGTTTTCGTCTTCCACATCTGTATTATCCGACTTGGATTTAGCGAAATCAATAAAAACCATCGATCTGTCCTCGGACATGCTTACCTCACCGGCAATCTTATCATTTAAATCTACTACAATGCGTACCGTGCCGCCATCGAATTGTGAGTAGCGCACATTCGCAAACAATTCATTATTGGCAGCTATTGCCCCAACTCTTTCGGGTAAGACAGCATTCAATATATCCACCCCATAGCGCTCCGGCTTTTCAAAGGCAAAAGTCCTTGTGCCCTTGATCAGATCTGCGCCCCTGGCAATGATCCTGTAACAGTTATCGGTCTCTTCATATGTAATCGTATTTACTTCGGTAAGGCCCGCCATCTTAGGGGAATCTATAATGACGGTTCTGCTTACGTTATCCCAGCCAACTTTGCATTGGAGGTTTTCCAGCACAAATCTGATGGGTATCATTGTTCTGCCATTGATGATTCGAGGTGGGACATCCATTTCCTTTATAACTCCGTTCACAAAGGCCGTCGTCTTATCGATCGTCACTTGAACGCGATGGCTCCCAAGTATAGCTGTAGCCATCTCCGCTTCCTGTTCCCAAGAAACTTCGGCGCCCATTGATTCCAGCAAAGCCCGATATGGCACCAAGGTCCTTCCATTCTCAATAATGGGTGGAACATCCGTTTCTACAAGTGTCCCATCGAGCCGTAATTTAACCGATTCATCGGCGAAGGCCAATCCACTCGAAAGTACGATGATGAATGCAACCATTATTGCTATTTTGATCCCTGTTTTCATTTACTATTCCCCTTGCGTAATCATAGCCTAGTAGACACTACCCGTAATCAATGTCTTATTTGAATCATAGTGATTTCTTGTAACAATGACGGTTTCTGTCGAATCAAGTCAGCTTATTATAATATAAATAATTATCAAGTGCATGGATCTTTAGATAATGTAACAGAAATTTAAAAATTCTTTAAAATGCACACCTCAAATTTCATTAATTTATCGTCTTGATTTTTATGTTTTCATCGTTTATAATAAGGCACAGTGGTCACGGGCGGTTAGCTCAGCTGGTTAGAGCACCTGCTCGACAAGCAGGGGGTCGTCGGTTCGAATCCAATACTGCCCACCATCAAAAAAGCAACCGTAATGGTTGCTTTTTAACTTTTGCTTATGACCGCCAACTACGTTTTAATTGACAACGGTACAATTATCCTATATTATTTATTTCGCCGGTTCGATAACATGTACCCGTAGCTCAGCTGGATAGAGCGTCAGACTCCGACTCTGAAGGCCGCAGG
>CAYYHH010000430.1:0-1666 GCA_964471645.1 uncultured Oscillospiraceae bacterium | reverse complement strand
CTCTATGCAGAAAAAAACCTTTCCAGAGAAAGCGCTACAATGAAGTACTTCAAGCTGCTTTCGGGAATGGCTTGCGGAGGTAGTTGTCAGTATGTTTAAGGATAAGACATTGCTTATAACGGGAGGGACGGGCTCCTTTGGGAATGCAGTATTAAAAAGGTTTTTAAATACCGATATCAAAGAAATCAGGATTTTTTCGAGGGACGAAAAGAAACAAGATGACATGCGAAAAAGGTACAAAAACCATAAAATCAAGTTTTACATAGGTGATGTCAGGGATATTCAATCTATAAAGAACGCCTTGTATGGAGTAGACTATATATTTTCCGCAGCGGCTTTGAAGCAGGTACCTTCATGCGAATTTTTTCCTATGGAGGCGGTAAAGACAAATATTTTAGGAACGGATAATGTACTTACGACAGCTATTGAATGCGGTGTTAAAAAGGTGATATGTCTATCAACGGATAAGGCCGCCTATCCAATCAACGCTATGGGAATATCGAAGGCGATGATGGAAAGAATTTTCGTGGCAAAATCCAGAACGGTGGATCCGGCGAAAACGTTGATATGCGGTACGCGATACGGCAATGTGATGGCATCCCGGGGATCCGTGATTCCATTGTTCATAGAACAGATAAAGCGGGGGCAGCCTCTGACCCTGACTGATCCGAATATGACAAGGTTTCTGATGAGCCTGGAAGAAGCCGTTGAATTAGTTGCCTTTGCGTTTAATAACGCCGAAGCCGGCGATATTTTGATTCAAAAGTCCCCCGCATCCACAATAGGAAACCTGGCCGAGGCTATCAGGGAATTGTTCAATGCAGATAACGAAATCAAAGTTATCGGGACGAGGCACGGTGAAAAAACCTTTGAAACCCTTCTTACAAGGGAGGAAAGGGCAGTAGCATCGGACCTGGGCAACTATTTCAAAGTGCCTGCAGATATAAGGGATCTGAATTACGAAAGATATTTTACCCGGGGAAGCGAGCAGTTGACGGAAGCCGTGGAATATACATCAAACAGTACCGAGCAGCTGAATGTAATGCAGATCAAACAAAAGCTTCTGGAACTGGAATATATCAGGGGCGAATTGGATAATTGGAGGGAAACGATTGGATGTTAGGATTGATTGTGCCGGCAAATATTAAATACTCGCCTTATGTCCGGCAGTATATCGATTGCTGTCGGGAGAAGAATATTGAGTTTGAAATCATTGTCTGGAACAAATCCGGTATCGATGAGGGGGCAGACCACATGTATGAATGCCCTGTTAATACCGGAAAAAAAGGGATTATCAACAGTTGCTACAGATTCATTACATGGTCGATGTTTGCAAGATTTGCTAAAAAGCTCTGCGAAGAACACAGATATGACAAATTGGTAATTTTTACAGCCCAACTGGGATTGTTTTTATCAACATTTTTGTACAATTGTTATCGGGGAAAATATATTTATGACATACGTGATTACTCTCCTTTAATAAAAATAATGCCCCGGAGATTCCAGGCAGCCGTTAAAAATGCGGCTGAAATTGTCGTATCTTCTCCGGATTTTAATTCATGGATTGGGAGGGAAAAAGTATATTTGTCACATAATGCTGATGTTGAGGCAGTTGAAACTTATTTGGGGCACAGCTCCCCATGGTCGTCAGATGTAAACACATTGA
>CAYYHH010000429.1:0-1672 GCA_964471645.1 uncultured Oscillospiraceae bacterium | reverse complement strand
GATTATTGTAGTTTCCTTCGTTGCTGATTGTCACATATTTCTCGGAAAGGATATTTGTGAGCATCTCCTTTGTTGTGGTTTTTCCCGTACTTCCTGTTATCCCGACTTTAAGTACATCGAATTGGGATAAATACCACGCCGCCAGGTCCTGGAGGGCTATTTCCGTATCCTTTACTATTATGACTGATATTTGGCCTTCGTGTTCCGATTTTTGAGGAAGGCCGTCGTCCCTCTGAACTATAAGTACGGTGGAACCCGCCCTGATGGCATCCTCAAGGAAATCATGGCCGTCCGCCCTCTCGCCCTTTAATGCAAAAAATATCGACCCCGCTATTACAGCTCTGGAATCTATTGTCACGTCGGCTGCGCTTCTGTCAGAATCCCCCCACAAAAGCCGCCCTCCGGTAGCTTTGACTATTTGTTCAGCTGATATTCTCTCCATAGATGTCCGCTTCTCCTTTATCGATCAGCTCTCGAACAGTATCCCGATCGCTGAAATAGTTTTTGGCACTCCCGATTATCTGATAATTTTCATGACCCTTGCCTGCAACGATTATCATATCACCTTTTTTATAAATGGATATGGCGCGTTCGATTGCGCTTTTCCTGTCCTCTATTATCTCGTAAATGCACCCTGATTCATAGAGCCCTTCTTCAATATCGGCAAAGATCTGCTGCTGGCTTTCGGTTCTCGGATTATCCGTGGTCACTATGCAGTAATCCGCATACCTGCCGGCAATCTTTCCCATAAAGGGTCTCTTCTTACGATCCCTGTCACCGCCGCACCCGAAGACGCATATCAATCTGCCTTTTACCAGATCCGACGCCGTCGTCAGCACATTTTCCAAGGCATCGGGGGTATGGGCAAAATCTATTATAACGGGTATGTTACGAATATTATCGACAAGTTCGAATCTGCCCGGCACTCCTTTTACCTCACCGATTCCCTTTGCAATAACCTGGGGCGGCACCCCTGCCGAATGAAGACATCCGGCTGCTGCCAATATGTTGTACAGCGAAAACCTTCCCGGCAAAGATGATTTCAGTTCCGCCGTCTCTTCGCCTTTATAATAAAAGGTTATCAGGCATCCCTTCTCATTCATTTCTTTGACCGACCCGAAATAATCCGCTCCGCTGTCTTCGATGGAATAGGAAAGGGCAGGAACGTTTTCCGCCTTCAATTCGTCAAAAAGCCTTTTGCCTGCCTTGTCGTCAATGTTGATGATTCCCTGTTTTAATGTCTGCTTAAACAGTTTTTTCTTTGCCCGGTAATACTCTTCTTCGCTTTTATGAAAATCCATATGGTCTAATGACAGGTTGGTGAATATACTGTATTCAAATCTCAGATCCTCCACCCTGCCCAGCTGAAGTGCGTGAGAAGACACCTCCATAACGCAGAATTCAATCCCCTGGGATGTCAGCTCGGCAAATATCCGTTGAAGATCCAGGGATTCGGGGGTGGTTCTTTCGGCATCATACTCCTTTTCCCCCACCTTATAGGAGATTGTCCCCGTCAATCCGCAGGATTTTCCCCAGCTCTCCAAACCGCTCCTTATCAGGTATGAAACGGTAGTTTTGCCGTTGGTCCCGGTTATACCGAACAAAGTCAGTTTCTTTGCCGGTTTGTCATAAAAATTTGCCCCTATCTCCGACAGGATCTTCCTCGGATCCT
>CAYYHH010000428.1:669-1684 GCA_964471645.1 uncultured Oscillospiraceae bacterium | reverse complement strand
AGTTCCTTTTGCACCTGGACAATGAAAGGTTTCTTCGATACGATCCCAAAATCTCTGGATGAAGCTGCAAGTGTTGACGGTTGCGGCAAAATACGAACCTTTTTCGTGGTGATATTGCCCCTTGCCACACCCGGGTTGATCGCCACAGGATTGTTCTCATTCATAGCCGGGTGGAATGAATACCTTTTTGCCAGCATATTTGTCCAAAAATATTCGCTTTGGACTTTGCCGGTGGGAATCTCTACAGCAGTCGGACAGTATTCAACAAACTGGGCAAGTGTCATGGCAGGATCTGTTATGATTACACTGCCGGTCGTTATTCTTTTCTTGGTAATGCAAAAGCATCTTGTAAGCGGAATGACAGCCGGAGCGGTAAAACAATAAGCTGTGAAAATTTTAATGAACTTGGAGGGTTTTATATGATCAAAATTGGGATAATAGGCATGGGCATAAGGGGAAGCATGTTCGCGGATACAATTCGTGAAAACCCCTATGCATCAATCGCCGCCGTTGCAGAGCATAATGATGAAACGCTTGAAGCGGCAACAGGCAAGTATAATGTTCCGGGTTATAAGGACAGCCTCAAGATGATGGATGAGGTGGATATGGATGGCGTTATCGTGGCCACGCCGGATTTTCTACACAAAGAAGCTGTAGTTTACGCCGCAAACAAGGGGATCCATATACTATGCGAAAAACCGTTCTCAACCTCGGTGGCTGAGTGTGAGGAAATGGTTGATGCAATCCAAAGAAATAAAGTAAAATGCTTGGTTGCCTTCGAAAATCGCTGGAACTCTCCCGTTGTAGCGGCTAAAAACACTATTGACAGCGGTGCCGTCGGAGAAGTACTCAATGTAAACGCAAGGCTTAACGATACTATCTTCGTGCCCACTGAACTGTTGAAATGGTCAAAAGGCTCATCGGTAGGCTGGTTCCTTTTCCCTCATCTGGTGGATATGATAGCATGGTTTTCCTCAAAAACTGTAGATTCTGTCTACGCAGTGGGAACTAAAAG
>CAYYHH010000428.1:0-659 GCA_964471645.1 uncultured Oscillospiraceae bacterium | reverse complement strand
AATTGATTTCAATGGGGATCGACTTATATGACACCATACAAGCAACCCTGAATTATACGGACGGTACCCATTCTACTCTTACATCCAGCTGGATATTACCAAACAGCATGCCGCTTGTTTACGATATGAAGGTAGAAATCATAGGCTCGGAAGGTGCCGTATATATTGATACAAATGACCAAATGGTGAGGCTTGGATCAGAGCGGTACTCCCACGTCCACACCCTTGGTACTCCTATCAATAATATGGCTACGGGAAACTCAAACTTTATGCTGCATTATTATATTGACTGTATCCGCAATGACATAGCACCGGAGGCAGATGAAAATGCAGGCCTGATCAATACAAAAATTGTGGAAGCTATTCACAAATCTGTGGAGACAGGGCAAATCGTATCTGTGCGGTAACACTATCTTGGCCAAGGAGGATTTTGATGTTTGATTGCCATATTCATATGATGGGTGAAACCGATAGACAGGAGTTTATTCACAATATTCGTGAAGCGGATGTGTCCGGGGCTATTGTTCTGTCATACCCTCCCAAAACTTTTGACGGTAACCTGATGACAACCGACCAACGTTTGGACTGTGTTCTAAAATTGGTTGATGGCTCAGACAACCTTTTTCCGTTTTATTTTATTGATCCTCTTGAGCCGGATG
>CAYYHH010000427.1:0-1699 GCA_964471645.1 uncultured Oscillospiraceae bacterium | reverse complement strand
ATTTGTGATGATGATAAGGAAATCGTGGATGCCATTGAGGTTTATTTGCGGAATGAAGGCTATAAAGCCTTGAAGGCTTATGACGGAATCGAGGCACTGGAAATCCTGAAAAAAGAAGAAATTCATCTGATTTTGATGGATATAATGATGCCGAGGTTGGATGGAATGCGCACAACCATGAGAATCCGCGAGGAGAAGAACATACCGATCATCATGTTGTCTGCCAAAACCGAGGATTATGACAAGATAACGGGGCTCAATGCAGGGGCAGACGATTATGTAACAAAGCCTTTCAATCCATTGGAGCTTATGGCTAGGGTTAAATCACAATTGAGAAGATATGTGGATTTAGGCAGCTTCGAAAAAAAGACGGGGATCTACAAATCGGGTGGCCTGGTGGTCGATGAAGATGCAAAGGCCGTATTTATAGACGGAGATCAGGTAGCGGTGACCCCAATAGAGTTTGGAATTTTAAAACTGTTGACAATGAACGCCGGAAAGGTGTTTTCCATGGAGCAGATATACGAGGCGGTGTGGGAAGAAGTAGCCTACAATCCGGAAAATACGGTTGCCGTGCATGTGAGGCGAATTCGGGAAAAGATTGAAATCAATCCCAAAGAGCCTAAATACTTAAAGGTGGTGTGGGGAATTGGATATAAAATCGAAAAATTATAACAGCAGTAGGGGACTGAGAGTTTTTGTATTTATCTTATGCGTAGTACTTTTCATCGGTACGCTTACCGCGGTGGCCATGGGGATGATGGCAACACAGACTTTAAACGGGACGATGCTGTCAGTAGATGATGTACTGTTCAAATCCGGATACAAGGAAAGCCTTGCTTTTCAATTGGAGCTTGAAGAAAAGGCAGGAGACCTGCTGACTTTGATGGAAAGGTCAAAGTATGCTGAACCCATCGAAAGTGGAGGAGCCGTCGATATTGATGAGCTGAATGACCGTGTCAGAGACCTGTTTTACAGAAAGGTAAACGAGAACGATTGGTTTTATGAGCGGTACGGGAATGACTTCGACGCTCCCGGGACCAAAGAACTGTTCAAAGCAGATTATATGGAAGAGATCGACAGTATTGTGAATGAGATGATAGATTCCGAAATCAGGCAGATCAATCAGATCGAAAATTATCTGAATCAAGTGGAAGGTTTCAGCTACTATGCAGCTGACGGTTTCACTGAGATCAGAAACATATCAGGCATATCGGATCTTTATCCTGAGCGTCCCGTCAGTGCAGATCGCCTTATGGAAATAGGCAAAAAAGGCGGGTATCTCATTTATGAAAACGGTAAGATGGCCAAATATCCCAGAAGCGAGGATGCCATCGATCGCAGGATAAGGAATAACGACAGATACCTGGAGGAACGCCTGCAATCATTTGGGCCGGGTTTAAGAGTATATTTCGCTTTTGATGAAGGTTTTGTTAAAGCCGGTGAGAAGATATTTAAACAGGCAAAAGTGGATATAACGAGATGGATACTGCTTATAGCCATCATGGGGGTTCTGACTTTAGCGGCTTTGATCTGGCTCATAGTTATGACAGGAAGGAAGGATAGCAGCGGCACAAGACCCGGCTATAGAATCGATCGGATTTTTACCGAAATCCGACTGATAATCATAGCGGCATGCTTCTTCGGGGGAGGTTATCTTTTTATCTATGTGATGTTCGAAAGCATAAGGTATAATCCC
>CAYYHH010000426.1:0-1706 GCA_964471645.1 uncultured Oscillospiraceae bacterium | reverse complement strand
CCTTTTCCCCATCAAAATATGTGCAATTCCTGCGAATCACAAGGAAGCAGTCATGATGACGTTGAAAGGAAAAACGTAAATGCTAACCCCAGTGCGATAACGAATATTTTCCGAATCAAAAACGATTAACGGCGGAATCTCAAATGCTTTCTTGATAGGAGAATCTTTGTCATAATACACTTTATTCCATATAATTACTTTATAAAGCACCGCAGTATAAACCTCTGACCCACCATCGTAATATGCATCTTTAATCGGGATCAGGCAGACAAGCAGGACTAGAACTAATAACACAATCGGAAGTCTTTTTTTCGCATCTCTTCTTACACGCATATCCATGGTCCTTTTATAACACATCGGTTTCAAAGAGTTCAAAGATACTGATAAGACTTGATTCGCTGCAATATGTTCCCGGGCTTTCCAATGCTTTGCATGAATCCATCGATTTCTCCGCTTTGATTTTTGTTATACTACCCAAGAAAATAAATCCTCCATTGGCATTTCTCCATATCAATGCAGCCGTTTTCCAAAAAAACGACTCCTTCATCTTCAAGCAGAGACCTTTGAACATCCTCCCCGCCGAAAACATGAGGAGGGGCCATTTCGCCCGACCGGTTAACAACTCTATGGCAAGGCAGATTCAACTGCCTTGGAGCCCTCTTCATAGCGCAGCCCACTACCCGAGCCGCCCGAGGCCGTCCGATCATCCAGGCAATCTGCCCATAAGTAGCAACCTGTCCTTCCGGAATCTCCGCTACAATCTCATATATTTCTTTATATACATTCAGTTTGGCCATGTTTTTTTCTCAATCCTGCCGTTGTCCATGCCTTTATCGCCTGTCTTCAATCCATGATGGTCGAGTACAGTTTTTTCGCGAGAGCAAGGGTTGCCTCGTCGAACACAACCAAATAAACCGTCATTTCATTATCTTTGAGAAACCTGCTAATGATCGAAATGGCAATTTCAAGCGCTTTTTCCCTGGGGTAACCAAAGACACCGGATGATATCAGCGGAAATGCTATGCTTTTAAGTTTATATTCTTTGGCCAGGGCCAGGGAGTTCTCATAGCAATGGGAAAGCAGCTGTTTTTCATTATCGTTTCCGCCGTGCCAAACCGGGCCGACTGTATGAATGACATGTTTTGCAGGCAGCCTGTACCCTTTTGTAATCTTTGCCTGCCCCGTTTCACATCCCCCAAGGGTCCGGCATTCTGCCAGCAGCTCCGAACCTGCCGCCCTATGGATGGCCCCGTCCACACCTCCGCCGCCCAGCAGGGTTTTATTGGCCGCATTGACAATAGCATCCGCATGAACTTTTGTTATATCATTTCGAATTATTTCAAATGGCATAATCACACCTCCTGACTCATAACTAGTTGTCTTCAACTCAGATTTTCATCTTTTATCAACACTTCTTCTTACTTTTTTAACTTACACCTTTTTATCCGATATTTTTATTTACTTTAACATAGTTTACATATCCATACAACTTTACTCGTTGCTGTTCACCCGGTAATGTCCCTGTATAATGTTTTGCATATAACTGTGCGAATTGCGCAGGATAAACTTACAGAGGTGACGTTCAAAAAACGCAGGTGTAGCGGGGCTACACCGAGGCTTTGCAGGATAAACTTACAGAGGTGACGTTCAAAAAACGCAGGTGCAGCGGAGTTCAGCCGGGCGCAGATGCTTATTTAACTGAATTT
>CAYYHH010000425.1:1279-1717 GCA_964471645.1 uncultured Oscillospiraceae bacterium | reverse complement strand
CACAGGGCAGAACTGAACCAGGTATCGAGGACATCTTCATCCTGATATATGTTTGAACCCCCGCATTTAGCGCATTTTTCAGGAGTTTCTCTCGTCACCATGACTTCGCCGCAATCCCTGCAATAATATGCAGGTATGCGATGGCCCCACCACAGCTGTCTGGATATGCACCAATCCCTGATTTCCTCCAGCCAATGAAGGTATATTTTTTCGAACCGCTCGGGGACGTGGGTCAGATCTCCATTTTTGGCTGCTTCTATAGCCGGCTTCGCCAGTTCTTCCATGCGAACAAACCACTGTTCCGAAAGCATAGGCTCTACCGTGTCTTTACAGCGATAGCATTCCCCGACAGGGATGACCACATCCTCGACTTTGACCAGGTGCCCCGCATCCGAAAGGTCGGATACCCAGGCCTTCCTGCACTCATAACGATCCATA
>CAYYHH010000425.1:0-1269 GCA_964471645.1 uncultured Oscillospiraceae bacterium | reverse complement strand
TTCGTATTTTCCGGCAAGATTGTTCATAGTAGCATCGAGATTGATGCAGGATGGTTCTTCCAAGCCATGTCTTTGGCCCACCTCAAAATCATTGGGGTCGTGAGCGGGCGTTATCTTGACCGCTCCCGTTCCTTTGTCCGGATCGGGATAGGGGTCGGCAATTACGGGGATGGATTTGCCCACTATCGGCAGAATGACATTTTTGCCAATCATGTTTTCATACCGCACATCTGAGGGATTGACAGCGATAGCCACATCGCCGAACATGGTTTCGGGTCTCGATGTGGCAACAACGATGCCTTCCCCTCCGTCCTCACCGGGATACCGTACATAATAATATTTATTGTTCTTATCGTCGTGCTCGACCTCGGCATCGGAGAGCGAGGTGCCGCAGCTGGGACACCAGTTGATTATGCGGTTACCCTTATAAATGTAATCATTTTCGTAAAGACGTACAAAAAACTCGATAACGGCCTTGTTGCAGCCCTCATCCATCGTAAAGCGCTCCCTCTCCCAATCGCAGGAATCGCCCAGCTTTCTGCACTGCTCGGTTATTTTGCCCCCATAGGTTTCCTTCCACTGCCAGGCTCTTTTTAGAAATTCTTCTCTGCCGATGTCTTCTTTTGTTTTCCCTTCGTCTTTGAGTATTTTTTCGGCAACCTTTACTTCTGTGGCAATGCTGGCGTGATCGCTGCCGGGAAGCCACAGGGTATCAAATCCCTGAAGTCTTTTCCAGCGGATCAGCACGTCCTGAAGTGTATGGTCCAATGCGTGCCCCATATGAAGTTGGCCCGTAATGTTGGGCGGAGGCATCACTATCGTAAAAGGTTGCTTTGATTTATCCCTCTTACCATGAAAAGCGCCGCTTTTCTCCCATTTTTCATATAGCCTCTCTTCGAACTGTTTCGGATCATAGGTTTTGCTCAAATTCTTTTCCAATTTACTTGCCTCCAATATCAAAAAGAAAAGCCCTTATGCTATGCATAAGGACGGATTTCACCGCGGTACCACCTTAATTCTGTGTTTTACCACAACGCTCATTAAATTTAATGCTCCCAGGCAACCTTCGCAAAATCCTGCTTTCAAGACCTCTCAGCCCGGTCTGTTCTGACCTTCGGGTCCTATCTCTGTAGAAGGGTGTTTTGCTACTCCTCTTGATCATCGCACTTATTCATTCGCTTTCCCCAGAAAGCTATATGTCTATTGTAGCTATGGATTTGAGTTTGTCAAGATTAATGTGGGATTGATTTTTGTCCCCAAAAAGTCATA
>CAYYHH010000424.1:0-1717 GCA_964471645.1 uncultured Oscillospiraceae bacterium | reverse complement strand
AGGAAGGCCTATGATATTGGATGGTGAGATTGTGGTTTTGGACGAGGCCGGTAAAACAGACTTTCATAGCCTTCAAAATTATATGAAGGTTCCCAAGCCGCAAAGTCTGACTTATATTGTCTTTGATCTTTTGGCCCTGGACGGAGTCGATTTAAGGGAGGAGCAATTGATCGACAGGAAGGAAAGGCTCGAAACCTTGATGAGAGGCTGTTCAAAGAACCTATATTATAGCCGGCATATCATAGGAAAAGGTGAGGAGAGCTTTTCAGTTGCTTGCGAAAGTGGGATGGAGGGCATTATCGGTAAAAAAATTTACTCAACATACAGCGGCGCAAGAAACGGAGACTGGATCAAATTAAAATGTGACAGAAGGCAGGAGTTTGTAATCGGCGGATACACACTTTCGGAAAAAAGGGTCACCGGTGTAAGTTCGCTTTTACTGGGAGCATATGAAAACGGGGAATTAATATATGTAGGCAGAGCAGGTACCGGAATAAGCGAGGCGGATATGATAATCCTTGAAGATAAGTTCCGGGATATTACAATACCTGACACGCCGTTCAGACATGAGCCCAAAGCCAATGCAAAGGAAAAAATCACCTGGGTTGCGCCAAAATTAATCGCCGAAATCAAGTTTGCCGAATGGACTGAAAAAGGACTATTGAGGCAGGCAAGCTTTAAAGGGCTCAGGGAAGACAAAGACCCCACAGATATAATGAAAGATGCTGTTGACCACGGAAATGATATTGATTTCAAGGATAAAATGGAGGATGAAACGGTAGGTAAGATGGAACAAAATTCGATGACCTTAACAGGGAGCGGAATTGTATCAGAGGGAAAAGACAGGCTCATTATAGAAGGTGTCAGCATTTCAAACCCCAACAAAATCATTTTTGACGAGCCATCCGTTACAAAAGCCGATGTTGTTCGGTATTATGCCGCAGTTGCCGGACGAATGCTTCCTTATGTGGAAGGCAGGATACTCAGCACCATTCGTTGCCCCAAGGGCATTTCGCAGTCTTGCTTCTTTAAAAAACATCCGGGTCCCGGCCACAAAGGAATAGAAACGATAGCGGTAGAGAAAATGACGGGAAAAGAGGAGGAATATTTCTACGTCAAGGACGCTGCAGGCCTGGTGTATGAAGCGCAGATGGGAACCGTAGAATTTCACACCTGGGGAAGCAGGGTCGGATCTCTTGACAGGCCTGACATGATGGTATTTGACCTGGACCCCGATGAAGGAATGGATATTTCTTTGGTGCGGCAAGGTGTTATGGATCTGAAAAGCATTTTGTCGGAACTGGCCCTGAACTCATATCTAAAGACCAGCGGAGGCAAGGGGTATCATATTGTTGTCCCTTTGGAACCGGCGGTCTCATGGGATACCTTCAATGATTTTGCAAGAAATGTGGCCGAGGTCATGGAAGGCAAATGGCCTGACAGGTATACAAGCAATGTGAGAAAGGCAAAGCGTAAAGGAAAGATATTCATTGACTGGATCCGAAACGGCAAAGGGGCTACCAGCGTTGCACCTTACTCGCTGAGGGCAAGGAAGGGCGCCGCAGTGTCTATGCCAATCTCCTGGGATGAACTGGGTTCGACAGCACCGGATGGCATCAACATGAATGAGGCATTGATGAGGATCACCGGGGCCAATCCGTGGGAGGGTTTCTTTGACAACAATCAAAGGCTTTCCGGCCGATAACAGCGGGGGCTG
>CAYYHH010000423.1:0-1726 GCA_964471645.1 uncultured Oscillospiraceae bacterium | reverse complement strand
ACGCTATTCCTACCAGAATCCCGGCAATAAAGCCTGCCAGTCCTACAACGGCATTCATATCACCGCCGCCTATGCGAAGCATCATCCGCAGAGGGCATCCGAGGAACATGAGTGCACCAATCATCATAAAAAAGCCCAGAACAAAACGGGAAGCGGGGGCTGATCCCGCTCTGGGTGAGAACTCCTTGCCCGCAAGGGCAGCAACAAACGCACCGAGAACAAGGCCGATAATCTCCGGCCTGACATATTGAACCGCCCCTGCGCTGTGCATTTTGAGCCCCCCGGCTGTATCCCTGATGAAACAAGCTATGCAAAAGCCCATGTTTGCCGGGTTGCCGTAAAAGGTGAGGATAAGTGAAGATAAGCCGACAATGGCGCCGGCAATGATAACGAAGGTTTTTGCTTTCATAAATTTACTCCTTGCCTGAAAAATGATATAAATTACCATTTAAATTATCATTCAAATTCTATCATGATTACGGAAAGGAGTTAAATTGTAATAAAGCATACACTTTTTGTTTGCTATCGAGATTTTGAATATCTGTCCAGTACAAAGCTCCTAAATGTCTCGGCAGTCGGAGAAAGTGCTGTGGATTTATTCCAAACCAGATAAAACACCCTGCCCAATTCCATTCCCTTAATCGGGAAGGAAAGGAAACGGTCATTACTCAGGTTGCAGTCTACGGCAATTTTGGAAACAACCGAGACTCCAAGACCATAGCTTACAGACTGCATGATGGCTTCTATACTGTTGACTCTGGCTACCACGTTAAGTTGCTTTGGGTCTTGGCCCATTGCACTTAAAGCGGTTTCAAATTCCTTTCGGGTAGCGGAGCCTTGTTCCCGCCATACAAAAGGTTCATCGATAAAATCTTCCGGAGTCAGTTCTTTCCCGTTTAAGGGTCGGAATTTATCATTATTCGGAGTAATCAGTACTGCAATGTCAGTCATGATCTTCTCATAATGCAGATTAGCAGTTCCCCGGTAACCTATAAACCCAAGCTCACCTTTATGATCCGCCAGGTTGTGCTCAACTCTACTGCTGTCGGATTGCTCCAGATAAAACTTTACGAGAGGATATTTTTCCTTAAATTCTGCCATTAGTTGGGGAACCATGTATTCGCCGGGAATTGAAGATGTTTGCATTTCTAATACTCCCCGGATTGCTTCGCTGTAGCCTTTCAGGGAGAAGACGGCTTTTTCCCTTGTATTCAGCATGTTTACTGCATATTTATACAGTAAACGTCCTTGCCCGGTAGGAAGGGCCTCTTTGGTGTTTCTATGTATGAGCTTAGTACCCAATTCTTTTTCCAATGTGCTTACATGGGAGCTGATGGTTGGCTGAGTGAGAAAAGACGCGTCAGCAGCCTTTGAAAAACTTTTGTACTTTACAACATTTACAAAAGCTTCTATTTGTCTGAAATCCATATTTTTTCCCCTTACTCTTGCGACGATACGAAATATTGCCGTTATCCAAGGCGACACGTGGTGTTGCTGTTATTAAAATAGATATTCCACATTCTTCCGGAATCCTTTACAGTAATATTAGCAGAGAAGGAGAAAAAAACAAGTTTAAAGGTTGTTAAGGACTGTGATCCTACCGTGCCATATAAACTGACCATAAGTTTTCTGAACGTCACCCCTGTAAGTTTCATGCTCAACATATATCGGAGCAATAGCTTGAGGATCGGACCGAAACCGAAATGCTTTGCCAACCCTGTTTTTT
>CAYYHH010000422.1:0-1738 GCA_964471645.1 uncultured Oscillospiraceae bacterium | reverse complement strand
TTGGCTCTTTTTCCCGTGAAGGGAAAGGAATCATGTAACAGACGATTCTTTGTCGAGCGGCGTGAGACAATTTGAAGAGCATCTAATTGCGTAAATGGTGCAGACCCCTTTGCACAGACGCCGCAAAACCTTGAAAACAAAGGAGATACAGAGATATATGAAACTAGGTATTGTTGGCCTGCCCAATGTAGGCAAGAGCACGCTTTTTAATGCAATCACTAAGGCAGGCGCGGAAGCGGCCAATTACCCTTTTTGCACTATCGAGCCTAATATCGGAGTGGTTACCGTTCCGGACGAACGCTTAAAAGTTTTGCATGATATGTATAACTCGAAAAAAACCGTCTACACGACCATTGATTTTTATGATATTGCAGGATTGGTCAAAGGAGCTTCCCACGGAGAAGGGTTGGGCAACAAATTCCTCGGCCATATTCGTGAGGTTGCGGCCATAGTTCATGTGGTTCGATGTTTTGATGATCCCAACGTGGTTCATGTGGACGGAAGGATATCCCCCCTTTCCGATATCGAAACGATAAATCTCGAATTGATTTTTTCCGATCTGGAAGTGATCGAGCGTCGGATTCTTCGGACTCAAAAGAATTTAAAAGGGGATAAGAGCCTGCAAAGGGAGCTTCTGATCCTTGAAAAAATCAAATCTGATTTGGAAAGCGGAATTACGGCAAGATCCCAGGAATTTGATGAGGAGGATATGGACTTCGTAAAATCTTTGGATCTGTTGTCTGGCAAACCTGTCATTTATGCAGCAAATGTATCAGAAGACACGGTAGCAGGCGGCGGTTCCAACGATTATGTTGACCGGGTTCGCGAATATGCGGAAAAGGAAGGCTCCGAGGTGGTTGTTCTCTGTGCGAAGCTGGAGGCAGAAATCGCCGAATTAGAAGATGATGAAAAATCGCTCTTCCTGGATGATTTGGGGATTTCCGAGTCGGGCTTGGACAAGCTCATCAAAGCCTCATACAAGCTTCTGAACCTGATCTCTTTCTTAACGGCAGGTGCCCCTGAAGTTCGGGCGTGGACTATCGCCCGTGGAACAAAAGCGCCCCAGGCCGCAGGTAAAATCCACACCGATTTTGAAAGAGGTTTTATTCGCGCCGAGACCATAACCTACGATAAACTGGTCGAATGCGGCAATATAACTGCTGCCAAAGAAAAAGGATTGGTCCGCTACGAGGGCAAGGAGTACGTGGTTAAGGACGGCGATGTGATCCACTTCCTGTTCAACGTATAGCATCGGCCGCACGGCACCGGTTGCATCAGGTTCTTGATACCATAAATGGATAAAAAGACCGGCAGCGTTTGGTACCAAAAATAACAAAAAAGCACCGGTCGCATCCGGTTTCCGGTACCATAAACTACCAAAAAGGATTGGAGAGCTTGGGACCAGGTATCAAAATTGAAAAAGGACCAGTCAATCTAATACAGGTACATTTCCAGCTCTTTTTTGTATCTGAACAGAATCCCCTTCATTCTCTCCAGTTTTTCCATGTAGTCGCCGTGCTTGAAAAAGGAAATTGCGGCTACATTTTCAACCTGACCGTCGGGGTTCCTGAGAGGAACACCAATGCCTATTACGTATGGCACCGTTTCTTCTATGCTTTCAACATAGCCCTGCTGCCTGATCTTTTCATATTCTGCCAGTATGTCCTGTTTTAGGGTCAAGGTGTTGGGAGTGGTTTTTTCGAATGTCAATGTGTCCAGCATCTCCGAAACAGTTTCC
>CAYYHH010000421.1:0-1740 GCA_964471645.1 uncultured Oscillospiraceae bacterium | reverse complement strand
AATTACCGCAGTGAAAAGAAGTGTACCGATAAAGAAAAGTTTTTCTTTAATTTTTCGAGTTTTAGAGCCTGTAAAATACCCTGCCAGAATCATACCCCAATATAAAAATAATAGTCCCATAATATGTACCGCAGTCCTTTCTTGACAAAGACCACTATACACTGTAATTGCCCAATCGTCTATCCCTTTGATCCAAAATGGATGTGGCGATCGGCGATCGGTCTTGTTCCTGACGGTCATGATTGGTAATGCGGACGCGATTGGTACCCGGTACCAAAAGGCCAAAACTTCGGTCGTGATTGGTACCCGGCACCAAAAAGGCTACATCTTTAGCATGATCCGTATCCGGCGCCAAAAAGCCGAAAGCCTTTGTTATACCATTTGTCTCCGTAGTCTAATGTAAGACCCTTTACGTAGTTTTCTAAGTCTTTAGAAAAGACTATTTTTGTGCCGTTTGATTCAACTAAAAAATCGTCTTCATTTTTTTGCTCATCCAGAGCTAATCCCAACTGGGGGCCGCCTCAGCCATGGCCGGCAAAGGATATCCTGAGCATCTGATCATCAGGATTCTTCTTGTTTTCAGTCATCTCCCTAAATTTGGCTGCGGCTGATTCTGTTATTGTAATCATATTTGATACCTCCGATTGATTGTACTTGTTGTAAAAATAATATTTAATATTATTTTTACCGCATTATTAGATTTATCCCGGTATAACGTGTGCAAATTAACCCGGTTAATTACTTGTATTAACCCGGATGCAAGATACGAAAAGACTCAGTGTATCACTACCACTACACATAAATTATCTGTTTGCCACCGCTATACTGATTTAATGATAACGTACATATGGTGTTCTATCTGTGATGTCATCACATAACAATTTTTTTGAAACTACATTAGCATGAAAGAAGTGCAATCAAAAAGAGTGCCTGCTAAATGCAAGCACTCTACATAAGTTATCGCTTATGTTGTTTGGGGTTAATCATCAAAAGCCTGATCTATTGTCCAGACCTTCCATACATTTCCCACCAGGTCCGGGCCCGGAGAAAGGGTGGGTTTGCCCGGTTTCCATCCGGAAGGTGTAGCCTTTGTTCCCTTGGATTCCCTCACCAACTGGAAGGCCTTTACCTGGCGAAGGGTTTCGCTGACGTTTCTGCCCACGGGGGGAGTCAAAACTTCGAATCCCTGCACTATTCCATCGGGATCGATAATAAATCTGCCACGGGTTTCGACGCCTGCATCTTCGTCATAAATACCATATAGTTTTCCTATGCTCCCGTCCTGATCCGAAAGCATTGGGAATGGAATGTCTTTACCTATCATCTTGGATAGCTCGTTATCGTTCCAGATTTTGTGAACAAACACACTGTCTACGCTTATTGAAAGCACCTGTACACCCAGTTCTTTGAATTCATCGTTTTTGGCAGCAACTGCTGACACTTCGGTCGCTCACACGAAGGTGAAGTCCCCCGGATAAAAGCAAAGAGATACCCATTGGCCTTTATATTCCGATAGCGTAACATTAGCAAATTTACCGCCTATAAATGCCGGAGCTGTAAAATCCGGTGCCGGCTTACCTACCTTAATCATGTGCTGTTTATTCTCCTTTCCCTGCTCCAAAACGGCAGGAGCAGCCTGACCCTCTTCAGTATTCGCTTTAGTAATTGCAGGACGTTGACATCCCGGTTTGAATTCTTCAGGCATATTTTCCTCCCCTCTGTTATTAACTTAAAGAATAG
>CAYYHH010000420.1:0-1747 GCA_964471645.1 uncultured Oscillospiraceae bacterium | reverse complement strand
TCGAGTATTTCCCCATCCGTTGAGATCGTTACGACCTGCCAGGGAATCATCTTCCCGCAATTCATCAAAGCCTGCTTTACGGCGTGTTCTATCCCCCCGCAGCAAGGCACTTCCATCCTTGCAACGGTAACACTCTTGATATTGTTTTCTCTGAGGATGGCTGTCAGTTTTTCGGAATAATCACCCGAGTCCAGTTTGGGACATCCGATAATGGTTATCCTGTTTTTAATGAATTCGTTATGAAAATTTCCGTACGCATAAGCGACACAATCGGCTGCTACCAACAAGTTGGCATTGTTGAAATAAGGAGCGTTTACCGGAACAAGTTTTATTTGTACAGGCCACTGCTGCAATTGGCTCGAAAGTGCCACCTGCACTTCTGAAGTTTTGGGGGGTACGTTATCTGTCCTGCGATTTCCAAGGGTCCTTGACTGTGAGCCGGGGCAGCCGCAAGGCAGCGGTTCGTCATTTTTTTTAGCTTCCATTTTGGCTTTTACAGCCTTCTCGTCAAAAGCCGCCGCCTCCCGTTCTTCAAAACTGATTGCCCCGGTCGGGCACGTAGGCAGACAATCTCCCAACCCGTCACAATAATCGTCCCGAATCAGCCTGGCTTTGCCATCGACCATGGCTATAGCACCTTCATGACAGGCATCGACACATATGCCGCAGCCATTGCACTTTTCTTCATCAATTCTAATTATTTGTCTGATCATTCGTATCCTCCGTTTGTTATATAGTTTTGTGTTCGTATTTGAATTTGCTTGTATTTAACTTATACACATAATATAATTGATTTTAATCAAAATGTATGTTGCGTTTGCAACAAAAGGAATAATAATGTACACTTTTTTGTCGAAACACCCACTTTTTTTTGGTATTGATCCCAAGGATATTGAACATGTTTTATCCTGCATGGGAAGTCAAAAACAATACTTTGGAAAAAATAGTTTCATATTTGTCTCGGGCAGATCTTATCCAAAAATAGGAATCATTTTATCCGGTAAAGCCCGGGTAATAAAAGAAAACATTCATGGGGATAAATCGATCATTGGCATTCTTGATCAGGGAAGCCTTTTCGGTGAAACTTATGCGTGTATCGACCTCCCTTCGATTCCGGTATCAGTGGAAGCCGTTGAAGATTGCACCGTTCTGCTTCTGGATCTGAACCGAATGCTCAAAACCTGTGAAAACACTTGTATGTTTCATCAGAAGTTGATATCTAATCTTCTTAAAATCGTTGCCACGAAAAATATGATGTTAAATAAGAAAATGTCATATATGACGCATAAAACTATCCGTGGAAGACTGCTGGCATTTCTTGACGATCAAGCGGAAAAAGCAGGCTCTGAACAGTTTGAAATCCCTTTCAACAGAAATGAATTGGCCGACTATCTTTGCGTTGACAGAAGTGCGATGAGCAGGGAGTTGGGACGCATGAAAAAGGAAGGCCTCCTGGATTATAACAGAAGAGCCTTCCGATTGCAGGTATGATTAATCGATCAAAATTGCGTTTATGCGTTCTGAACGTTTACAGCGCGTAGTTTGCTGCTGTTCTTTGGATCCTGCTCCACATCAAAAGTAACTTTTTGTCCTTCGGCAAGGGTTTTAAAACCGTCAGCTACGATGCTGGAGAAGTGTACGAATACGTCTTCGCCGCCGTCATCGTTAGAGATAAAACCATAGCCTTTGCTTTCGTTGAACCATTTTACTGTACCTTTATTCATCAAAGATACCTCCTTAATTTGTG
>CAYYHH010000419.1:0-1752 GCA_964471645.1 uncultured Oscillospiraceae bacterium | reverse complement strand
ATTATGACCGTAAGGAAGCCTCGACTGCGGCCACTTATAAGATAAACGCTATCTATAGAAAAGGGACGGCTGTAGGAACCGCCAAAGCAGTAAGCGATATACTCATGGGAATGCCGATACATTACTATGCTGTTGTCAGCTACGATGGAATAGGTAAGATAGTTGATTCCATAGGTGGTGTTCCGATGGATATTCCTTTTCATATGCATTACGAAGACCCTACCGATAAACCTCCGCTTTATATTGATATTCCCAAAGGACCTATCGTTTTAGACAGCAGCAATGTGCAGCAGTTCCTGAGATTCAGGAAGGGGAGCAAGGGTTATTCCGACTACCCCGATGGGGATATAGGCAGGGTAAAGGCTCAGCAGGAGTTTATGAAATCCGCATTTAAGGAATCTATAGGCTTCGGTTTCCCGAAAGTGGCCAGAACAGTAATCAGAAACATAGAATCCGACCTGACACTATCCATGGCCACAAAGATTGCAGGCAAGGCCATAGGCCTCACCGGCGATGATATCACCACTTGGTTGACCCCGGGTACTGCCGGGACAAAAAACAAAGCATCCTATTGGTGGATTGATGAGGAAGAAATAGAAAAAATGTTAATGGAGATTTATTCTGTAGATGAAGGATCCGAAGATCTTAATGATGAGAATTTATAATAAGGCTTTTCTTTTACGGGCAAGTGGTATAAAATAAAAAAATGTCAGGATTATATTAAGTACTGGATTTTCGGTAAGAACAGCAAAGGAACCCATTTTCGATGACAACAGCAATAAAACATTCTACCGGCATAAACAAAAAAAATATTCTGGTGTTTACTTTGTATTTCCTTGTAACCTTCGTACTTGGAGTAGGAGGTATTATTGGAATAAATGCTGCTGTTGAGGAAGTCAAGGAAAATCCTATGTTCGGGGAAACGGAAACAAACCTCATGAGCGATATGCCGGTTCTGGTGGGTGAAGAAAGCATATTTTTCGAAGCCTTTCAAGACAAAAACAGGGTTAACGTTTTACTTATGGGATGCAATCAGAATCTCGCCGATACAATTATGGTCGTCAGCTTTGACTACGATGCCAAACATGTAGATCTAATATCGATACCCAGAGATACTTACTACTATCGGGCCGGCTACAGGAATCCCGGGGCGCTGAAAATAAACGCTATATATCAGAATACAAAGGAACCTTTGGAAACGGCGGTTGCCGTCAGCGAAATACTGCTTGGCATGCCCCTGCACTTTTATGCCATAGTTGATTACGAAGGGATTAAAGAAATAGTCACGGCTATGGGCGGTGTTCCCATGCATATACCTTTCCACATGAAATATAGGGATGTGACAGATAAGCCACCCCTGTATATTGATATCCCTGCAGGAGATCAGGTATTGGACGGCGAACATGCAGTGCAGTTTTTAAGATATAGATCAGGCTACCCCGAAGGTGATATCGGCAGGGTCAAGGCCCAGCAGGAATTCATGAAATCAGCATTTAAACAGATGTTGGGATTTGATCTTCTCAAAATAACGAAGGTAATTTTAAAAAATGTGGAATCAGATGTTGATGTAGGGACCGCCACCAAGATAGTCACAAAAGGCTTGGGAATCAAATCCGATTCTATTGATACCTATTTGATGCCGAATACACTTCAAAGCGAGGCTCCTTATTATGTCTACCCCGACAGCCAAGGCATCTACGACATTATCACCAAAATATATTCCATAGAGGCCGAAGAAGATCCAGATGCGGA
>CAYYHH010000418.1:1417-1753 GCA_964471645.1 uncultured Oscillospiraceae bacterium | reverse complement strand
CACGAAAAAAGCTCCCTACGAGATGGGGAGTTTTTCTATTAGAATAACTCATTGAATCGAACCGCTGACCAGAGGGGTGAATAGGGGAGAGCATCTCCCCTATTCAGAGTTGCGCAGCAACAGAGTACCCCTTCAGGGGTGACAGGGTAGCAAGACCCGCCGGGAGGGGACAGAGTCCCCTACGGAAGCGCGTTAGCGCTTGGGAAGTGGTTCGAATCCGCTCAGTAGCTCCATTGAAAATCCTGTGACATTTTACTGCCACAGGATTTTTGTTGCCCAAAATCCGTTGACAATTGGGCAACACGGGCAACAGAAGATTGGAAGTTGCTTCAAAAA
>CAYYHH010000418.1:1165-1407 GCA_964471645.1 uncultured Oscillospiraceae bacterium | reverse complement strand
CTTGGGAAGTAGTTTAAGTCACTTTGCCACCTCCAAGCAAAAATCGTGTAGTTTCGACGACTACACGGTTTTTTATTGGCCCACCGCAAACCCATAATTTAGGGAATTATGTCTTGCCTTGTATTGTTCGCTTTCCTCATTCTCCAGAGTGCCATGGGATGAGATTGAATCCGGTTCAGAGTAGCTTTATCAGGGAATAAAAGGTCCGGCCGATATTGTCTGGCAGAGAAAGATTTCAAAAA
>CAYYHH010000418.1:0-1155 GCA_964471645.1 uncultured Oscillospiraceae bacterium | reverse complement strand
CCACATCCGGGTTGATCAACTCAGCGAGGAATTCATGAACGTGTTTTTGGGCGCGCAGTACCGCCTTTGAGTGCAAGGTTATTTTTCAGCCGTTCATCTCCATTAATAAAGCCCAGTATTTCCACCAACCGGAATACCTTTTCGTGCGTGTTCCGGGTAAAACCCAGTTCTTTCGCTTGTAGGGCGAGAGATTGTTTATCATATTTCGGCATCTTCAAAGCCTCCTTTAGATGTCATGTTCATCAAGTCTTTGGGAACCATCATTCGCCACATTCGGTCATGCACAAAACCGCTCTTATCCTCGCTGTTATAGAGATAGCGTATGCTTTTCCCGATATGCCGCGCACATTCCCCGAAGAACACATCGCTTAGGTTCAAGTCTTGTTTAAAATGATTCAAAATATATCCTGCCTTCTGATAAAGCACCTGCTTGTTGTAGATACCCAGATAGGTCAGTAGCTTTGATTCGTCCGCTGATGGTATCGAAGAGAGGCAACGCAGCAGCTCCTCCAGCCCCATGACTTTATCAAAATCATTAAGGCCGTCCAGAATGGTGCGCTCGATATCGGTCACCCTTGCGCCATCCGGCTTAACCTCCACACCCTCCGATATGCGTGATTTTAAGTGCCTATAGGTTGTGCCCTCAAAAGAGAAAGGTGCAAATGCCTTGTCCGAGGATACGAACATATCGTTTGACACCTGATTGGCATAACCGTACCAGGCAAAGGCAGAGTGGTGTGAAACGTAGGAACTGTCAGTGATGCGGCTGGCTATCAGATATGGCCCTGCGACTGGCTCCCTGCCCACGAGATTCACAGCGACATACAGATTTCGCTTGACGCTCCGGATATAATCTTTTTTGAGGTATGCTTGGATTACGCTGCTGGCCGTATTGGGATTTCCCGTTATTTTGCAGACATCCTCATATGTGAAACAGGCCAGAGTCAGCAGTTGTTCGTAGTATTTCATTATATCGCCCTCCGTTTTTTAAACTATAATATATTATGGTCAAAAAAGCAACGACTATACAGCCGAACTAAAATATTTCGCAACGGAGTGAGGCCGGGGTCCAGATCCAGAAATAAAAAATTGGCGTCGCTAATGCGTCGCTTTGAACCTATCCTATCAAATATATTAGAACTCAAAAGTCTCTGT
>CAYYHH010000417.1:1033-1768 GCA_964471645.1 uncultured Oscillospiraceae bacterium | reverse complement strand
GTAGTTGCAAGCGCAAAGCCCGCATTGAAAAACATGAAAACAGAAATAGCCAGTGAATTAGGACTGACAAATTATGAAAACATGGATAAGGGCAATTTGACGGCCAGACAGAACGGTTATGTAGGCGGCTACATGACCAAGAAACTGGTAGAGATGGCTGAACAGCAGTTAGCCGGAAAAACGAACGGCTAATATTTGATCAAAACAATTCGTTATTGCTTGTAGTACAAGGCGGGTCTGCGTTATATATGCAGGCTCGTTTTGGTTTTTATGCATCCCGGGAGCAAAAAGATCAGTTCCCATTGTTTCCTCAAGTGTTGCTATTTTTCCGCCTTATGTTAAAATTAATTGAACGAAAGGGGATTCAACTATGTATATCGTAGCCGGACAGTTGAAAGGCAGAAAACTGAAGATGCCTTTGGACAAGCAGATTCGCCCTACACCCGGCAAAGTCAAGGAGGCTTTGTTCAGTATGGTGGGGCACGAGCTATCAGGTGCTACAGTTATAGACTTGTTTTCCGGAACAGGAAACTTGGGGCTGGAGGCGATAAGCCGAGGGGCCGACAAGGTTTACTTCGGCGAAAAAACCAAAATTGGAGCGGAGCTGATTTCAAGAAATATGTCGGCTTGCGGTGTTTCGGATCGATGTAAGCTTATCCGTGGCGATTGGGAACAGGTCATTGCACAGATACACGAAAAGACGGATTTGATTTTTCTTGATCCTCCATATGAAGC
>CAYYHH010000417.1:0-1023 GCA_964471645.1 uncultured Oscillospiraceae bacterium | reverse complement strand
ATTCGGACACGCCGAAATACGAAAAAACGATAGACGCGCAGGAACTTTGGGAAAAAATTGTGCATAACGCGTGGCGTTCGGCCGATGACGGTATAATTGCAACGGAACACGATGCCCGCCAGACACTCCCTGACACAATAGGCGGCTTCACAAAATGGAAAGACCGAAAATATGGAAATACAGTTATTACTTTATATGTTGTAAAAGGTACCGACAGTTGAAGGTGCCACGGCAGTAAAGAGTACCGGCAGTAGAAGGTACGCTGCCGAAGAAGGAGATCAGCTAATGAAAAAAGTGTTGTATGCCGGGACATTCGACCCTATTACCAACGGCCATTTGGATTTAATAAGAAGGGCATCTAAACTATGTGACAAATTGATTGTAGGAGTAATGGAGAACAAATCCAAAAAACCCTTTTTTTCTTCGGAAGAGAGGGTAAAAATGATCAATTTATGTACGAATAATTTAACGAATATAGAAGTGATGAGTTTCGACGGACTGATGGCAGATTATGTCAACTGCAATCAAATCGATGCTGTTGTAAGGGGTTTGAGGGCGACGATGGATTTCGAGTTCGAGATTCAAATGGCCCAAATGAATGCGCGACTATACAACAAAGATGTAGAAACGGTTTTTCTCATGACGACTCCCCAATATTCATTTATAAGTTCAAGTATTGTTAAAGAAGTCTTTTCTTTGAACGGGGATGTCAGCGGGTTGGTGCCGAAAGCGGTTTTGAAAGAATTGAAAAAGAAATTTAATAAATGATCAGGAGGGAAGCGCCAATGAAAGTTTTAGAGCTCTTAGATGAAATCGAGGATATTATTGATACCAGTTCGGGTTTCCCACTGACAGGAAAGATTTTAGTGGACGCTGAAGAACTGTTGGAAATCGTCAGGGAAATTCGTATAGAGTTGCCGGACGAGATCCAGCAGGCACAATGGATCAAAGATGAAAGGCAAAGAATTTTAGATGAAGCCAAGAAAGAATACGAAGCTGTTTTAAAAGAAGCGAGAACCCAGG
>CAYYHH010000416.1:0-1771 GCA_964471645.1 uncultured Oscillospiraceae bacterium | reverse complement strand
TGTGGACCAATTCATCAGAATAGAGGAGGGCAGGGGAGTCGTATTGATGGGCGACAGCCAAAACAATTTAACATTCAGGAGAAACATGGATGATGACGATATAGCAATTATTCCGGCGGGAAAATGGCATAACCTGATAAATACAGGCAACAAGCCATTGAAGCTATACTCAATTTATGCACCTCCGGAACATCCGAGAGGAACGGTCAATGCGACCAAGGCAGATCAGCGTTAATTGTCCGATACCAATGGTAATAAGGTGTTGCGGGCAACAGTTTTTCCGATCCGGTAACCTGAACGACAAACTTTTGCCCGCTCCTGACACCTGAAAGTCAATATTGGCTAAATGTAGTTAATTAAGTATTGGTTTATAATATCTTCCCATGCACCGGAATCATTTACAGCGGCAATTATGCTGTCAATCTGCTTTATAGTATCAGTATTCAGCCTGTCCAGATCTGATATGCCGGTTGCGATACCGGCCCTGCGTGCAAGCTGGAAGCGCCGTTGTTCTTTTTCCGACAAAGATAGAAACCCGTCAATGATGTTGAGCATCCCATCAATATCCCTATCTAATCTTCCTACCACCTCAGGCAGCAGATTGATAATATGATCGCTGAGCAGTGTCCCATTGCAACTTTTAATATTTTTCAACAGCAGATCTATTTCCATAACTTTTTCAATATCCGTGCAGGGGATGAAGAGTCCGCTTTGAACTAAATCCCAAAGTTCGGAACCCTCCTTTATGACGCAGGTGCGAAGGCGAACAAAATCGGGATTGACCGCATTGACGACTCTTGCGGTTTCAACAGCATTTTTTTTCGACAACTCCTTACCGCCGATTCCGGGCATAAAGTAAATAGAAAGCTGAATCCCCGATTCCATTATTCGTCTGCCCGCCTGAACCTGCATTGCAGAGGTTATACCTTTATTGATCAGCTTAAGGACTTCATCCGATCCCGATTCGAAGCCGGAATGTATGCGGTCTAATCCGGCCTTGCGCAACCGTACGTATTGTACTGTTTCGATGCGCGCTAAGCTGTCAGCACGGCCGTAGGAGGTGATCCGCTTTATTTCGGGCAACTTTTCTTTTAAATATTCCAGTATTTCAATGAGGTAATCCGGCTTTATGGCCATTGTGTTGGCATCCTGCAAAAAAACAGATTCCCGTCCATTGACAATCCAATTATATACCATGTAATAATTGTTCTGCTGCTCCTGTGAAAAGTTTTTCATATCATCCATTATCTTTTGATGATCCGGCCGTTTGCTGCCGTCAGGCTGAAAACTTAAGATGCGATCTCTATATTCTGAAATGATATCTATGGTTTCTTTAATATCCGCTATTGAATAGAAATGGAACTTCGTGTCCCTGTAAAGATCGCAGAACCTGCACTTGTTCCATGTGCATCCCTTGGTAACTCTTAACAACAGACTGTGAGCTTCACTGGGTGGACGAATCGGGCCGATTTCAAATATTTTTTTATCCATTGTGATTCCTTTTCAAAAATGCGACAATAGCTTGCTCTGATCACCACTTTGATATCATTTCAGCATATTGTGATAACTGACGATGTGGCAGACAAATATACAGCTGATTACTACTTTGATTATAGCATTTCAGCATATAGTATACTTGATATAGATAAGAATATAGGTAATAATGGTGAAAGATAAACGAAACAAGTAAAAAAACTCAGAAAAATATGTAAATATTGAAAAATATAGCTTTACAGATGGCTGGGAATGTGATATTGTAAATACGGTATTT
>CAYYHH010000415.1:0-1774 GCA_964471645.1 uncultured Oscillospiraceae bacterium | reverse complement strand
AAAGACTATGAAGAAATGTCCAAAGAAGCATTGAAGATGATAATTCAAGCACTTGAAAAAAATCCAAATGCACTGGTCAGCTTTCCCGGTGGAGATACTCCAAAGAGACTGATTGAATTGTTTGTAGAGGCAGTTAACCAAGGATCTGTGGATATTTCAAAGGCAAGTTTTGTAAGCCTTGATGAATGGGTATCGTTAGATGCTTCGGATAAAGGAAGCTGTGGACACTTTTTACAGACAACACTGTTCTCAAACTTAAAAAGGCAATTTTCAGATCGGTTTGTACTAAATGGAAAGGCTGAAGATCTTGGAGAAGAATGCCAAAGGCTCAATGATTTTATTGCAAACAATGATGGTATAGATATCAGCGTACTTGGAATCGGGTTAAACGGTCACCTTGGCTTTAACGAGGACGGGGTTGATTTTGATCAATATGCCCATGTTACTGAACTGTCCGAAACCACGAAAGCAGTTATGGGTAAATACTTTGATAAGGACCATCATCTGACCCACGGAATTACCCAGGGAATAAAGCATATCATGGAGGCTAAGAAGGTTATTATCCTTGCAAACGGAGAAAAGAAGGCGGGCATTGTAAAGGAAGCTATGGCCGGTGAAGTTTCATCAAAGGTACCGGCCTCTATTTTGCAGCGCCACAAGGATTCATTTATGATAGTTGAAAAAGATGCGGGCAGCCTGCTATGACAAATAAAAAGATTGTTGTCGGGTTTGACGGATTTATCGATGAAATACAAAAACCCATAAAAAGTCTGAGGGGAATAGATGACCGAGGTCCTGAATACTTTGACAGCATTCGGGAATTTAGTAATTTTCTAGCTTCAAGGGTTGGCAAGAGTTGCAGCATTGAATTAGACATGATAGAAAAAAAGATCGGAGGGAATCTGCCCAACTTTTCAAATGCACTTCAGAGTATGGGTATGATTCCAATATGTATCGGCATGCTGGGATACCCAAGGATTCATCAAATATTTCAGGAAGGCCTGGATGGATGCAGGCTTATATCCTTTGCTGAGCCGGGGGTCTGTAAGGCTCTGGAGTTTTCTGACGGGAAAATAATGTTTATGGATAGATATGTAATGGAGGTTGAGACAGGATACCGTGAAATTTCAAAGGTAGTATATGATAATGCAGAAAAAATTTATGAGGCAGATCTTCTGGCCATGCTGAACTGGAGTGAGCTTGAGTTTTCCGATTGTCTCTGGGGAGCGGCCAAAGAAGTAATAGCGAGTACAAAATTAAGGGATAAAAACAGATATGTTTTTTTTGACCTCTGTGATTGTTCCAGAAAAAGTGAGGAGGAAATAAGGGGGGTGATCCGTCTGATTGAGAACATCTCAGCCTATAGAAGCACTGTGTTGAGTTTAAACGAAAATGAAGTTATTCAAGTAGGGAATGCTATAGGTAAAGTGGTGGATCACGAAAAAATTTGCTCCATTCTCCACAGCCAATATGGGATAGACCAGGTATTAGTTCATACAAATAAAAAAGTGTTTTTATGGGAAGACGGGGAGGGATATACAAGGCCTGTCAGTCCTATTGAAAATCCGGTGATTTCTACCGGTGCAGGTGATAATTTTAATGCGGCATACTGCGTAGGACTGCTTCGTGGTACCCCTTTGGCAGGGCGGGTTGAGCTGGCAGTTGATGCAGTAGAGCATTACATGAAAACAGGTATCGCAATTGGCAGAGGGTAGATTTGTGAAAAGACATTTTTCGACATAACCTCCTAAAGACAAGCCCTCCCGCCCTATGT
>CAYYHH010000414.1:0-1775 GCA_964471645.1 uncultured Oscillospiraceae bacterium | reverse complement strand
CATATATTGCGCCGGCCTTGGCATCAGGTGCTCTCTCAATACTATCCACTTTATCCGGCGATTGGCATTACAGCGCAATCTATGTGGGTGACGGAGAAAAAGAGGCCTATTTAGGGCAGAAAAACCGTTTGACCGAAATCGGAACGGAAGCGGAAATGATAAATCTGCCCGAAAGTCTATATAGCAGGATACAAAAATCTTTTGACGTACTTTGTCGATTCAATGAAAGGGGAGGTTGAAGTTGGAAGGTTCCCGGATCACGCTCATTTATCCCCGTTGTCAGGAACCGGTGAAGACCAGGCGGATCAGAGAAGTATTAGAGACGGCCCTTGATAAGATAAATTATCATATGATAGAGACCCTGGAGGAGCTCGAAGCAACGGATCTCAGAAACAGAAGGATTCTCTTCGCCGTTTCCTTGGGAGAATCGGGTATAAATCTGGAATGGTACCGCATGCTTAAGTCCATACGTATCAGGAAGGGCTGCCTGGAAGGGTCGGTTGCCGGTGTCATAGTGGACAGCAACAGCGAGTTGTACACAAAAGACCTGGCGCGCCATCTGGTGTTCAGCGCAAATATGTCCGGTTGCACATTTATCGGAAGACCATTGGCAGAAGGTACCCGCACCCTTTACAATTATAATATAATTGCCCGAAATATGGACTCGAGCAATAGCGAAGCCTACCGGATCCAGGGGAAGGATCTGGTTCGGCGGATATTGGACTTTTCGCTGAAAGCATGCGGCTCTCCGCGACTGCTGATGTTGCATGCCGGGAATCCATTCAGATCTAACAGCCTGATGCTTTGGCAGATGGTGAAGAAAGAGCTTTCGGGGATTTCCATAAAGGAAATTTCTCTGCGAAACGGTGAAATTATGGATTGCATCGGTTGCCCGTATCAAACCTGTCTTCACCACGGCGAGAAAGGCACATGCTTTTATGGGGGTGTTATGGTGGAACAAGTGTACCCGGCCATTATTGAATGTGACGCCCTGATGATGGTCTGCGCAAATTATAACGATGCATTGGTAGCAAATATGGCGGCTTTTGTCAATCGTCTTACCGCACCCTTCAGGGTCCACGATTTCAGCAAGAAAATGGTGTTTTCTATTGTGGTTTCCGGTTACAGCGGAGGCGACCTGGTGGCTCAGCAAATTATCAGCGGCATTAACATGAATAAAAGCTTTATTTTGCCCTCCCCTTTTGTTTTGCTGGCAACGGCCAATAACTCGAGCACGATTATACAATCCGATGATATTGCCCAAGGGGCCGGCGACTTTGGGAGAACTATTAAGAAATACTTGGAACTAGGCTTACCCGGCCCATTGTCCTAATTCAGTAGTGCTTGATACCAGGTACAAAACGCAGCCGAGCCGAGTAGTGTTTGGTGCCAGGTACCAAAGACAACCTACCAGTGGGCGATACGGGCCGTTTTGTGCAAAATATCGACTAGTGCTAGACAAAATCCGCTATTTAAGGGCTATTCTGTGCAAATTTTCGATAAGTGCTAGTTTATTTGACGAAAAATCCCAGAAGTTCCTGGTACTTTGAGGTGCTATAGTTCCCAACTTTTTGCTCAAAAGCGACTGGGCACCTTTTACTAATCTTTTTACTTGGAAAGTAAAGATTTTGTTCATTGGTGGCAAAATGGTTTGCGACAGTGTTATGATAAAAAAATGAAGATTGTATATGAAGAAACGTGGTGATTGTATATGAAGCAGCGTGGTGATTGTATATGAAGCAGCGTGGTGATTGTATATGAAGCAGCGTGGTGAT
>CAYYHH010000413.1:0-1776 GCA_964471645.1 uncultured Oscillospiraceae bacterium | reverse complement strand
GTGTTTATCATTGGCACTTATTGCGAAGATGGAAGAGCTAACGCAATGAATGCTGCATGGGGAGGTATTTGCAGTTCAAATCCGCCTTGCATTGCGATATCCGTAAGAAATCAGCGATGTACGAACGAGAACATACAAAGGACAAAAGCGTTTACCGTGAATATCCCATCCGCAAAATTTATTAAGGAGGCGGACTATTTTGGTATTGTCTCAGGCAAAAAGGTTGATAAATTTGCGGCTACAGGATTGACCCCCATTAAAGGAGATAAGGTAGATGCTCCATACATTAAAGAGTTCCCGCTGAACATTGAGTGCAAAGTGATAGATGCCCATCAAATAGGGGAGCATATGCAATTCATCGGGGAAATAATGGATGTCAAGATAGATTCAGATAGTGTGAATGGGGAAGGAATGCCGGATATTGCGAAAGTAAATCCAATGATCTTCGATCCTGCGGCAAGTACATATAATGCAGTAGGTGAAACGATAGGAAAAGCTTTTTCAATAGGTAAAAATGTTAAATAAAAAAGTCAATTGATCCTCCGCAATCAGATTCAGACACTTCTAGGAAAAGATGAAAACCGTATGTCTGGAAATCATATATATAAGAATGGAGGGTTGATATGACTGACATTAAAACAATTGCAGTAATCGTTTATATAGATGAAAACGGTAAAAGGGTTGAACGCGAGTGGGATAATATTCCGGAAGAGGAAAGATTGACAATATCGAAAATCCTTACGGAGCGGTTTATGGAGGCGGCGGGGCTTGCAAAAAGTAATACATAGCGTCAGTATTAGAATTTGAATGTTTGCATTATACTTTGTTGCCATCCGGCCCTCCGAACTGTGTTATGATTATCTTGGCGCTTTGGGCATCCGGTTTTTTTATATTTACCGGATACTGCAGCGATCTTTCATAAACCCACATACATCATCCCTGCCTTTCCCATGGCCAGGGCATATCTGCCCAAGTCCAGCGATCTGTAACGGATACATCGTCAGAGAACAGAGGGCCATAGGCCTCCGTGTATTCTCTTGCCGCTTCCCTTTTTAATTGCTTATATTTCTCATAACACCTGAGGGCAGCCTGGTCAGTAGGATGAGATTGCAGAAAAAGGGTGATGTCATCTAAAAAGAAGCACATTACCTGGTAATTTCTCATAAGTTCTTCTCTCGTGGCTCTCGCCATATCAGACCATCTCCCTTCCGCAGAACGGCAGATCAAGGCTCGGGAAAACGGTTCCCCTCTGAAGGGCCCGGTAAGGTTCGTAAAGACATTCCCATCTCTGGAATGGCACGTACGCCATAGCAAGGGGGAGCTGACCCAGATACATTTGGTCAAAAGCGTTTTCCGTAACCGGTGATGTACACGGATTCCTCTGCGCCGTATAAAGAATCCGATCTACATAGCTTTCCAATTGAAATAGCTCCTTTCGGTTGAATCAATAGGTATAACGAATAAAGTAAACTTTATCCATACTATGCAAATGCTAATATCTTGACACAAGGCGCAGCTGTGACTCGATTATTAGTAATGCACTCAAAATAATTTGTTGCACCCGTATACCATTTTCACCAAAGCAACTGACAAGATACGAAAATAGAATCAGGTTCGCATTCCATACTGTCCGCCGATTCGACGGAAAGTATTTTAACACAATGGATTCGAAACCAAGGATATTATACTTTACCTTAATGGTAAATTTTACGTAATATGTGGGTTTACAGCGTCTATTGGGTATATCAGGGGTAGTAATCGAACATTTTAGCAGAT
>CAYYHH010000412.1:1031-1782 GCA_964471645.1 uncultured Oscillospiraceae bacterium | reverse complement strand
AATCAAGGCGTGGCATATCACTTTCGGAAGAAGAGCTTCAATATCTTGACTCCATTGTCTCTGCCAGGATTAAGAAAGGGCAATCAATTCAAATTAGTCGAAATTTTGTTCATTTTGAGTGATTATGCGGCATGTTTCGACGCAAGATTAAGGAAAAACGGTAATTTTGGTGTTCTCGATGCAAAATTTCAATTAATTCTAAAATTATTAACCCGAAAGCCCACTTTCGTAGCAGAAATGCAAGTAATTTAAAGCCACCTTCAAATAATTTCCAGTTTCGTTTAAATTACTTGAAAAATTGCTACGAAATCGTCATTTTAGTCCCGGATTCTTGAATTAATTGAAATTCTGCTCCTTTTGGCCCTCATTTTGATCGATTCTTAAATTAGTCGAAATTTTGTTCATTTTGAGTGATTATGTGGCATGTGAGTGGTGACAATGGGCCACGATTTGCCGCAGTCTGCGGCAAGAGGATCGGCCACAATTGGCCACAATCGGCCGCAATTTGCCGCAGTCTGCCACATGCGGATAACTGACAAGTAAAATACAGTCCGCAACCGAATCTTGCGCCTCGTTGCCCACATATGCTATAATTATGCCCTATGGAGGTGGGTATCTCATGCTATTTAAAAATATCACGGTTTTGGATGAGAACCTCGATGAACGGCAAGCAGCATATGTGGGCATCAGTGAGGATCTGATCGAATATATTGGAAATGATGAACCGAATAAAGACTTCGGCAGGGTTTAT
>CAYYHH010000412.1:0-1021 GCA_964471645.1 uncultured Oscillospiraceae bacterium | reverse complement strand
AGCTGCTTATGAGCGGCTTTTTCAATTCCCATGCCCATACCCCTATGACCCTTATGAGGGGTTACGGTGAGAGCCTTACGCTGCAGGACTGGCTTGAAAAGCGGATTTTTCCTTTTGAGGCCTTCTTGACCGGAGATGATGTTTACTATGCAACACTCTTGGGAATAGCCGAATCACTGAGATATGGTATCGTGTCGACGACTGATATGTACTACTTTTGCGATCGCATGGCGGAGGCTTTTATTGAAAGCGGCGCCAAGGCAAATATAGGGAGGGGCATAACCTGCTTTACCGATGATGACCTGGCGGATACTCAAGCCTACAGGGAATCGAAGGAATGGTACAGGGATTATCACGACAGCGGAGCAGGGAGGATCAAAATAGACATGAGCCTCCATGCGGAGTATACATCCACCTCGAAGATAACGGCACAACTGGCAGAATTTACAAAGGAGCTTGGCGCCCGCATGCACGTTCACGTCTCCGAAACCAGAGATGAACATGAAGCCTGTAAAGCGAGGCATGGCAGCACACCCATTAAATATTTCAATGATCTGGGACTGTTGGACAGTAAAACTACTGCGGCGCATTGCGTATATATAGAAGGCGAGGACTTTAGAATCCTGAAAGAAAAAGGGGTGACCGTGGCCAGCAATCCGGTCAGCAATCTGAAGCTTGCCAGCGGCGTATGTAATGTACCCCGTCTTATCAGTGAAGGGATAAATGTTGCAATCGGTACGGACAGCGTGGCCAGCAATAATAACCTGAACTTTATAGAGGAGATGAAGTTTTTCGGACTGGTTCATAAGGAAAAATTTAATGACCCCAGATTGACGACGCCGAAGCAGACATTGTACGCGGCCACAAAAGCGGGGGCACTGGGCCAGGGCAGGGAAGATACGGGGGTACTGAAGGAAGGAAACAAGGCCGATCTGATAGTTTTAGATATTTCAGGTCCACACATGCATCCCCTTCATAATCTGGCCAACAACCTGGTGTATTCGGCTTCGGGTAGCGATGT
>CAYYHH010000411.1:0-1786 GCA_964471645.1 uncultured Oscillospiraceae bacterium | reverse complement strand
TGGAATTGTAGAGTATAGTTTCTCCGATTTCCCTCATACCCGCAGGACCCATTAAGGCCATGTAGACGGCAGCGCCTATCGTCCAAAGCCCGGAAGCAGTACCCACCCAGTCTTTAGCCCTATCCCTTGCCTCATAAGAAGTCCTCTCCGGGAGCACCTCCGCATAGGCATACTGTCCCTCAACGGATGTTTCAGCAATGGTGTAAATCGCCAATGGACACTCAGCCAGATATGCCGCCTCATCCCGGAATGCGATGAAGCCGGATTGGCCGCCGCCGCAGAGCATATGCATCCCGATGGATTGCAGGTCGCCGCAGATAATATCGGCGCCATAGGAAGCAGGTGGAGCAATTACCCCCAAGGATACAGGGTCGACCCCAACTACACTCTGCGCTCCCGCAGATTTAGCCAGCGATGAAATGACAGCAGCATTTTTTTCCACAGTCCCGAAGAAGCCGGGTACTTCAAAATAGACTGCAGCCGTCTTATGGGACAGTTTCGTCTTCAAATCTTCCAGATCAACACAGCCTGTTTTATTGTCGATTTCTACCTTAATGATTTTAATGCTGTTCGCCATGATTTCAGGTTGGCACAGTGTTCGGATCTGGGCCATCCTCTCCGGACTGATATTATCCGGTATCAGCACTTCATTTCTGCCGGTGAGCCTGGAGGCCATCCGTATGGACAACCCCGCCGCAGACCCCCAGTCGTAGATGGGCTCGCTCACAGCATCCACATCCAGCATTTCCGCCAACATGCTGTAAAATTCAAAGCGCGACTGAAATTTCCCCAGATCCGCATATGTACCACCGCAATAGGCCGTTACGAATTCCGCCCGATTTACGATTTCATCAACAACCGCAGGTACATAGTGCTGCCAGCAACCGCCGCCAAGAAAGCTGAGATAGTCTTTGCACGTTATGTTTTTTGCCAGTGTCTCTTCGAGATGCCGTCTCAACTCATATTCAGATATCATGGGTTCGGGCAGATCGAGTTCTCCCCGAAAACGAAGATGCTCGGGTATTTCACTGTAAAGTTCTTCTAGATCAGTAATCCCTACCGCCTCCATCAGTTCCGCTTTAACTTTAGGCGCGGAGTTGGGGATATAGGGATGAACAAATGTTTTTTCCTTCATGTTTAGTCCCCCTTATTAAGTAAAGCCTCTATCATCTGAGTGCTGGGCCCAGCTTTAAGGCCTCCATCAATATAAATATCTTCACCGGTAATATATGAACAGTCAATTATAGCTATTTTCCCCTTTAATGAAAAATGTTCCACGTCTGCTCCTTTCTAATAGTAAAGCTCAGCCGGGCCTTTGTACTCCTGGATAATATTCCCTCCATCAATGACTATTAGCTGACCAGTTATGTAGCTTGAATCATCCGATGCCAGGAACCGTATCAGTTTGGCTACCTCGTCGGGCGTCCCCGGTCTTCCCATTCCTGTATTGAGCCCTCCCGCCAGCTCGCTTTCAGTGGATGCGCCTGTTTTGATCCATCCGGGGGCAACTGCATTGACAGTTATATTTTTTTTGCCCACCTCAAGAGCCAGTGCCCTGGTCAATCCCACGATGGCGGCTTTTGCCGCACAATAAGGCGATTCCCCGGGATTTGCCACCAGCGGGCCGGTGACAGAGGAAACGTTGATTATTTTTCCGTACTTTCTTTCTAACATTCCGGGAAGGAAGGCTTGCGTCGTATTAAAGGTGGATTTTAAATTTATGCCAATGCCGAAATCCCATTCTTCTTCGCTGAGATTAACGACATCTTTAAAAATCTCATCTGTT
>CAYYHH010000410.1:475-1797 GCA_964471645.1 uncultured Oscillospiraceae bacterium | reverse complement strand
GGCTGGATGGCGTAGTGGAAAAGGCCGGTGGTGACAGTGCCGAAGGGTCGGCACTGGACAGGATGGTGTCCCGGGAATTTATAGAGGACGGCATTGTGCTCTCCGGCGGTGAGGCACAGCGTCTCTCATTGGCACGGCTTTTTACAGGCCCATTTGGCTTATTGGTGCTGGACGAGCCGACTGCCTCTCTTGACCCGATGGCTGAATATAAGCTAATGCAAATCATTACGGATGCATCAAACACCGCTACCACTATCATGATTGCACACCGCCTTTCAACCGTGCGGAATTTTGATGTGATTTATCATATGGATCAGGGTAAAATCATCGAAAGCGGGACCCACGATGAATTGATGGCGGCCCGAGGGAAATATTATGAAATGTTTACCCGGCAGGGGGAGCATTATCAGTGCGGTGAGTCTGACGTTTCCCTTGATAGCTTGAAAGAGGTAACGAATTGAAGGAATTAAAGTTTATCCAGTTGCAAAAGTACAACGAAGAACACTACAATCTACTTGCTGGTCTGATGATTCCATACAACAAGGAACTTGACAAGCACAAAGGCAGCAAAACCCCAAGGTTACGAGAAGCATGCTCAACATGCAAGGGTCGCAAGACAGACACCTTGAGCTTTGTTATGAAGGTGAGAATCTTATCGGTTTTCTATATGGAAAGGTAGATCACGAAGGCCACAAAGGATTTATCAAGCCCGAGTATGGTTATATCATGGAGTTTTATATTAAACCGGAATATCGCCGCAAGGGTTATGGGAAAGCTATTTTTGAACGGATAGAAGTTCTGTTTGCCTCTCACGGTGCACAACGATTGTATCTGACTGCTGATTCTGTTACGGGTATACCGTTTTGGGCGGCAATGGGTTTTGAAAATACAGGCGAAACCTCGCCTGAAAACGGACTAGTGATATTTGAAAAGGATCTGTCAAGTGTTCGACCGACTTTTACAGATTTTTAATAATAACCATAGCAAATAGATAAGCTAAAAAATGTAAAAGACTCTTAGTGAATAACTGAATGAGACTAAAGATAAAACAGCCCTTGCCATTTTTTATTGGCAAGGGCTGTTTTAATAAAGACAAACAAAATTATTTGTCCAGCATAATCTTAATATGCTCGCCGTTTTCTCCGTCCACATCTACAACGGTATAAGGAAGACTTTCTCCCAATGTGTAAAATGTGTTCATGATTTCATCAATATCCAAATCTTGCAAAGCATCCATAGCGGCTGCTTGTTCAGATGAATTTTTTCTGCCAGTCTTTTTTCCGAAAGCTTTGCTGAGTTTTAAACCAGTGCGCACCAGCGAG
>CAYYHH010000410.1:0-465 GCA_964471645.1 uncultured Oscillospiraceae bacterium | reverse complement strand
CGCACATTGACTGCTTGCTTTCCGCCCCCTGTAACCTCAATGCGGATATGTGTCGGAGTTTCTCCGGAACGGGCGGTTGTTTTATCTGTTTCTTCATTTTTTTGTTCTGTATCCTCCGGTGGCAGCGCATCTAAAAGTTTGTTTGCTTCCTCAATCGAGATTTTTCCGTTTTGCAGCATCTCTAAAATAAGTGTTCGTTCCTCAAACATGGTTGTTTTCTCCTTTCTGCAGCAGCGTTAATGCTTCATCTGTTGTAATTTCACCATTTTTTAACCGTTCCAGCACTTCAAGCCGTTTAATCTTTTCCTCGTTTTGCGCTAAGAAACCCAGCGCCGCAAGCATTGTATCCAACCGGTTGCGTGCTGTCGGATAGGAAATCCCCAATTCTGTGCCGACATCTTTCAGGTTGCCGCGGCAACGCAGAAAAATCTCCAGAAATTGAAGCTGTTCTTCCGTAAGGCTTTG
>CAYYHH010000409.1:0-1799 GCA_964471645.1 uncultured Oscillospiraceae bacterium | reverse complement strand
AAACCGTGATGGATAGCAAGATATAGAAATACGAGGGCTACCACAATCATAATCCCGCTCTTGTAATCCATATTCAAAATACCGGTGGTTTGTATGAAATCAAACAAGGTATCTAATATCATTTTTTCTCTCCCTTTCTAAATTTTTTCCAGAGCCTGAATACCGAGGCTCACTCCGCATTATTTCAAGGAGAGCATAACGTCGCCGGTATTAACGGAAGCACCCTTGACAACCTGAACCGACTCTACGACTCCGGCTCTCGGGGCCATGATTTCATTTTCCATCTTCATAGCCTCAAGCATAACCATGATCTGACCTTCCGCTACCGCGTCACCGGCTTTTACTCTTACATCAAGAATAGTTCCCGGCATCGGTGCTTCAATTACCAGCGCATCCCCCGATGGAGCAGGTGCTGCCGCAGGTGCTGGTGCGGGGGCAGGAGCCGCTGCAGGCGCAGGGGCAGGTGCCGGTGCCGCTATAGGGGCAGGGGCTGCCGCAGGAGCAGGAGCTGCCGCCAGTGCGGATGCGCCACCGCCGACCTCTTCCACTTCGACTGAATAAGCAACGCCGTTTACAACGATATTATATTTCTTCATTTTTCAATCTCCTTATTTGTTTTTAATATTACAGTAAACCGACCCGAATCGGCTACATTTTATCAATCCTTATTGAATTGCATCAAAACTTCCTGCTTTCGATACAATCAGAAGAGCCTGCCGAGTTCCATACCGGACGATAGCCGGAAATCCTTTCGATTTTCCTTATCTTTAAATTATTGACGGCATCACTTCCGCTGCTTGCCGCAATAGCTGCCATAAGCACGGCAATCAACTCGCCGCCCGCTTCGGCCGCCGTTGCAAGAGATTGTGAAGCGGCTACTGTTTCTGCCGCTGCCGACGTTACCCCTGCCGAGGCATCGGCCTTAGTTGCAGGTGCAACTTTTTCCGCGGCTTTTGCCGCTACTCCGCTCCTAGCCCTTTCTTCAAATCCTCTGATAACATTAGAAGTAATGACTGTCACGCCCCACAACAGTATCAGAATAACAAAAGTAGTACCCATACCCATCAAAGTTGTTATCAAGCCTCCTGCAGCCTTTTCTCCCATCGAAAGGGTTCCAAAAAGCGCAGGATCTGCAAATCGTTCCATTAATCCTATTTCTTGCATTTTTGCACCTCCTAAAGCGGAATATTGCCGTGTTTTTTGGCCGGCAAAGATTCTCTTTTTGAGGCGAGCATGTCAAATGCGCTGATGACGCGCTGCCTGGCTGTGGCAGGCTCAATAACATCATCTACGTAGCCCATTTCCGCGGCCCTGTATGGATTGGAGAATTTCTCCTCGTATTCGGCGATTTTCTCCTCCCTCTTGGCGGCGGGATCTGCAGCCTCACTGATTTCGTTTTTAAATACTATGTTGGCTGCCCCTTCGGCCCCCATGACGGCGATTTGAGCGCTTGGCCATGCAAAGACCATATCGGCTCCCAGTTCTTTGTTGCACATTCCTATATAGGCGCCGCCGTATGCCTTCCTTACAATCATAGTTACCTTAGGCACAGTAGCCTCGCAATAGGCATAGAGCAATTTCGCTCCGTGGCGGATTATTCCGCCGTGCTCCTGGCCTGTCCCCGGCAGGAATCCGGGTACGTCCACTATTGTAAGAAGCGGAATATTAAAGGCATCACATCTTCTGACGAACCTGGCAGCCTTATCCGAAGCATTGATATCCAGACAGCCTGCTGCTACTCTGGGCTGGCTTGCGATTACACCCACTGTTTGTCCGTCCATGCGAATGTAACAGGTAAT
>CAYYHH010000408.1:0-1800 GCA_964471645.1 uncultured Oscillospiraceae bacterium | reverse complement strand
CAAATTTATATGGTAGTATAGAAAATTTATATGTGGAAAATGCAATGATATATGTCCTGTCCTGATACATCCGGGCAAAGTAATATCCGGGTAAGATCAAGAACGGATAATGGCATGCAAAAATCACATGACGGGCGGATATCTTACCGGACTCGGTAATAAGAATGCTTTTCCCCGATCGGGACCCTGCCTCCCCTTCCTCTTGCACATCTATGATGCGGGTATTTTCATAAATTTTGAGATCCCGTGAAATCCCTTTCAGAAATTTAAGAGGATGGAATTGAGCCTGCCCCGGGAATTGCAACGCCGCCTTCATCTTAACGGGCAGCCCCTCATTGGCGGGCACTAACTGATCCCCCGTGAAAAGGGCAGCCGGCAATCCCAGCTTTGCCGCAGCCTCAGCCTCATCCTGAAGTTTCGTCATACCGTCATCTTTAGTGGTGTATAGGTAGGCCGCTTTATCCTCCAGATCGCAATCGATATTACCTGCCTTGATCAATTGTCTGAAATAATCGATTGCGCGTTGGTTTGCCGATGCATATTGCCGGGCTTTTTCCTCTCCGTTTCCTGAAATCAATCTGTCATAAATTAAATCATGCTGTGATGTTATTTTAGCTGTAGTAAAGCCTGTTGTCCCGCTGCCTATACTATCTGCTTCAACTACAACCGTCTCGATGCCTTTTTCCTGCAGCATATATGCGATAAGAATTCCCGCCATTCCGGCACCTATAACCACGGATTCAACTTCTAAAAAATTATCAGATAATTTTTCCCTTTTTTCCATTGCGCATGTTGTTGTCCATAACGATTCCGCCATTTAATTATCACCTCCGCTGTTAGTTTGCCTTCTACCGTCCAATTTATGCTTTTGTTTACCTTGTTTTGGATGTTTTCTGTTTTAGGTTTGCTTTTTTGGATTTGAACATTTCATTAGGTTTCGCATATACTGTCTGTAACAGCGAAGGGAGGTTGGTAATATGCCTGTAATCCCATTCATTATAGGTTTAGCTGTAGGAAACTACTGCTGCGAAAGTCACAGAAGATGCCGATGCTGTAGGTGGCGCCGCTGTTGCTGGTAAACCAGTTCAAATAAATCGGAGCACCTCCTGGTGCTCCATACAGAATTCGGGGCGGTCGAAAGGCCGCCCCCTTTTTATTCCGGGCAATTTATGTACCCGCGCGTGCGCTTTTAATTCTGGCCCTCTCTTGTAATCCCTTCACCTTCTACAACCGGTGCAGTCCCGTCCGCAACATCCGTAGCTGCCTCTCTTCCGTTCCGGTCGAGTTTGGATTTGAAACTCGCAATTTCACCTTGCAAAGATGCAATTTCCTTTTTGTCGCTGCGAATAGTGGATTTCAGCCGCATCTGGCTGATCATCCCGATCAAAGCCACCGCAAGGGCTCCAAATATTGCTGAGATCAGCACGATAAGGGCCTGCGATACGCTTATGTCCCAAATCAAAAATTTTACGGCCACCGCATCAGCGTTCTGAATGGCGAACACCGCAACTATCAGCGCAAAGATCAGCGATAAAACAAATTTCCAACTCATGGCATAGCCCTCATTTTCTTTCATAATATACTGCTGATACCCACTGTCCTGTCAATTATTCACGCACTTTCATCAGCGGCTTAAGATATAACCCCCCAGATTTCCCTTTTATTCATCGGATTCTTTGGGATCGGTGTCGATGTTCGTAACCGGCACCCGATCAAATTTGATCGTATATTCTTCCTCGGTAACCCCGTCCGAGGACACAATGGTAAAGACCAACTCAGTTGTTTCAGGGCCTAATGTGC
>CAYYHH010000407.1:0-1835 GCA_964471645.1 uncultured Oscillospiraceae bacterium | reverse complement strand
GAGGTCATAACCGCTCGCCCTCAGCATCAAGTCATCGATTTTGCCATCAAAGTCATAACCGTCCGCCCCCAGCATCAAGTCGGCAGTCCCGCCACCAAAAATAACATTAAAAACTGTCCCTGTCGGAAACCGTTTATCGGGAAAGAATTTTTTATTGAAATCGTCTTCGGTAAGCAGGCATACCGGAATTCGATCGGAATTGTCGGGAAACAGCTCTGTGCTGCGTTTCGCATCGGCAATCTGTTTCCCCGGAGATTGATCGACACCGGACGGCGGCACCCTAAATGCCGCCATATCCACAAGCCCCGCTGTCGCCGCAACAATAACCGCCGTTATAACTGCCGCCGAAGTAATAACCGCTGTAATAATTGCTGCCTTAGGGATCCTACCTAACCTTATCATTCTGTAGCTCTGAAACCCTTCGTCCATACAGGCTGCTCCGGCTCACCGTTATTTTCCAGCATTATCTTCCATTTTTCATCTGTTAATCGGTCGCTTGCCGCCCATGGAAACTCATAATAGGAATAGGCGGCACCCTTGGCTATCCGAAGCTTGCCATCAACAGGTACCACCGCATAGATGGTGCTGATGAAGCCTGTGCCTATTTCCAATACCCTTCCATTTGGATCCGTTGCTATATCGGCTATCAGTGCGGCAGGGTTTTCATAGACCGCCGAAGGGGTGTCTACGCCTATATCCCGCAAAGCTTCAAGCCAAAAATGCTCCAGCTGTCCTCCAAAACTTTGGATCAGTCCGTATTCTATATCGTCCAATGGAATATCCGCCAGCTCTTTTTCCGATATTTCCTTTAATTTCAAAGCAAGCTCCTTCATAGTCATCAGAGATGTAAAGCTTTCCTCGGCTAAAAGATCCCTCTGCTTCAACCCTTCCGCCGTCATTTCGGCCAATGCGGCAAGGCGTGCGTAGACATGAGGATTAGGCTCCACATATCCTCGATCATCTTCTTCCTCCCAACCTCCGCCCATTTCGGCATAAATCTGTTTGGCATAAAGGATGGTATCGTGCTTCAGCTCGGCATAGCTTCCCATATATGTTTCTAACTGCTTTTGTGTCCAGGCCTGATTCTGCATGAATGAAGGATAACCCTTCCCTTTCGCCTCTGTCAGCGGGGAAAGAGTATACAGCCATGACCAGTATAAGTTTTGCTCCCAATCCGAAATATCCAAGCCTGAAATATAGTTCTGCATTTTTTTCATATTTTCCGGATATCCTTTGTAACCTGTCTCTCCCATATCCTTTAAAATGTCGTACGCTTCATTTGAGCCCATTGCCGCAGGTATATCCAGGCCATTGGGAATCATCCGTCGATCTCCGTTATTGTTTTCTTTTACATCCCGGTATACCAGCCTTTGAAAAACATCTGCGTCCAGGGTATACCTCTGACCCATGAATCTGAATCCTTTTATTTCATTGTCCCTGTCCGGCTGAATGGTCTCATCAAATATGGGAATTGAATTGATCGCCGGGGGCTCCATCTTTTTGACCTCTGTGTAAAAATCCCCCCACATGTCCCCATCCCCTGTCAATGTTTCAAGATCCGGAATCCCGTCATAAATATCCTTGAGCAATTTATGGTATTGATAGAAACCCAAATCGTCGCTTTTCCCGACAAAGAAATTAGTCGGATCGTAAATTCGATTCCAGGATTCGTAATCCGCCTTGAGGCTGAGCATAAGGGTAATAAGGGCAGCCGATTTCGTCTCATCCTCGGCAGAAGCCCTGAAGGTCATTCGTCCATACCACATCATGGTTCTGAAATAGCTTTTTAATTCTTCAAACTTGGTATAATGGCCCCGGGGAATGTATTGGGTATA
>CAYYHH010000406.1:710-1837 GCA_964471645.1 uncultured Oscillospiraceae bacterium | reverse complement strand
ACCCTCTCGGACACGGCCCTCAACCGTGCGCGTCTGCCGATTCCGCCACAACCGCGTGATACCATCTTTCGGCCACGAATAATATAGTAAATGCTGTATGGTTTTTTGTCAAGCAATTTGTGGCTATTTTTCTTCAATGAATTAGCGAGTGAATTAGCAATGAATTAGCAAGGAATCAGCTATGAATCAGCGAATGCTTAATGTCAGCACCTGTCGAAAACAAGAACCTAATCCCCCGCCTGGCCTGATTCGATTGTAATCGGCTTTTCATATGTGACCCTCCATTCCTCGCATCCGGCAAAAATATTGTTAAAGCCGGGTCGGATTTCGCCTGTCATCCCGGTAGAGGCTGCCAATCCATAAGTTTTGTACAGCAGGCAATAATAAGGAATCTCATCGCGATATAACCCGTTCAGCCCTTCAAATACTGCCCTTTTTTCCTTTACCGACAGGCATCTTTGTAATTCATCCAACAGCGCATCCATTTGTTCATTGGAATAACTGATATGATTCAGTTCCCCCTTTGTATGCAGCAACGGTCGCAAATCATAATTGTCATTGATTTTAAAACCTCCGATATACAGATCGAAATCCCCTTTTAAGAGCCTGGCATTGTAATCGTCCCGAGGGAGTGACACCAAATTAACTGAAATGCCGGATTTCTCCAAACCCAATTTGACAATTTGTGCAGCCAAATTGCGAGCTTTATTTTCCCCGTTAAAAATCAGATCAAGTGATAGCCCCTCATATCCCGAACTTTTCAAAAGACTGCTGCCTTTAATGACATCGTATTCGATAAGATCTTCGTCAGTTTCAACTCCAAAATAACCCGGATAATAGATACTGTCGTTCAAAACCCCGCTATTATAATAGCACGTTTCCAATATGCTTCGATTATCGATTGAATATGCGATAGCCCGGCGTACATCGGTATTCTGCAAGGCGCCATGATTAAAATTGAAACCCAGAACCTCAACCTCATTGGACAAAAAAGATACCATTTTCACAACCTTGTCTTCAACCAGAGTGTTCCTGTCAATGCTCCTTAGAAAGGCTATATTTATCTCTCCGATATCAAAAAGATTGACCGCTTCATCTTTGTCAGGAATCCATTTAAGCTCTATCAA
>CAYYHH010000406.1:0-700 GCA_964471645.1 uncultured Oscillospiraceae bacterium | reverse complement strand
GTTCCTTTTCTGAAGTTGGGATTTCCGGACAAAGTTATCTTTTTTCCACTCTCCACGTTGCTTATCCAGTAAGGGCCGGTTCCCACAGGCAAAAAATTGCTTTCTACGCGGGCTAAATCCGAGGGTTTTTTGTATTTATGGGCAGGCAGTATCGGAAATGTAAGATTTTCGATCGATGCATTATCGGGGTCACCAAACTGTATCGTTATCGTGTGGGAATCGGTAACTTTTGCGGATTTTATCAAGTTAATGATACGTCCATATGTTCCCTGTTTATTTGATGGAACGCTTTTAAAGGCATCTATGGTAAATTTCACGTCCTGTGCCGTCAGCATTTCCCCGTCCTGCCATAGAACATTGTCCAGCAGCCTTATAGAAATGATCCCGCTTTCCTTATCATGTTCGTAACTTCCAGCAAGCTCTTTAACGGCTTCAAGCCTTTCATTTAACGCAAAAAGTCCTTCATAGACAAGTTTGTTCAAATAGTAGCTGTCTTCATCCAACGAAAGCAACGGATTTAGGGTGCGGATCTTTTCTATGGGCACAGATATAACGTTCGATGTAATGATTTCAGGTTCTTTTTCCGATTCACCGCCGGGAAAAACCACATCGCCCGAGCACCCGTATAATAATGTGGTGATGACTATAGTCAACATCGCCACTATAACTGTCTTATTAGCCATTTATCCCCATACCTCTG
>CAYYHH010000405.1:0-1846 GCA_964471645.1 uncultured Oscillospiraceae bacterium | reverse complement strand
GGAAGCCCGGCTCCCTTTTTTCGGAGGAGACTCAGATATGGGCGATACAACAAGGTCAGCGCCAAAAAACGTCGGTAATCCGGCTGATCCTCACGATGATATCGTCGGTTTCCGTTTTGACCCGGATTTGATCAAGGGCAAGATTTTCATCGATATAAATTGAAATTATGCCGGTTACTGTTTTTTCTTCATCAGGGGCTTCAGGGTCAGTATACCGTATGGTACATTCTTCCCCCTTACGTAATATGTGGCACAATTTTCGGTACACGGCGTTTTTCACGGATGCCCGGTAATAATCCAAAGAATTCGTATACTTAAGATCGTGCCATTCCGGTTGGAATCCATATTTTTCACTATCCCGGTCTATAATGCCCCTAGCCAGGGGGGATAGTTGCGTATAGATCATATCAATTATTTCAGCGAGGCCGGGCTCGAATATAGTGGCCTTAGATAACAGCCTGCTCCCGACTATCAAGGACCATACCTGGGTGGTATCATTTATTTCCCCTTCGAAACACAACTGCTTTAATATTGCCACTATATGATCCTGTCCGGCCTTAAAGGTCTCTAACAATCTTTCTTTGCTGCCTTTGTCATATCCCTTTAAGCAGGTCAAACAGAAAATGCCAAGGAATCTGTCCCCATGTCATATGCCGTTTTAATGTCAAGGTACCTATCCCCATGTCATCTCAGCACCAACCTGGCAAAGGCTTCAAAAGACCAGTCTTCGATGTCACTGATGTCGTCTGTTGCTACAAGAAAAAAACATTTAGGGATTTCTCTGTCTCTTACGCTTGATTCAACGCAAAGGTTGCAGCCCTTGTCGTGATTGATAGGATTGTACTCGCACTGATAATCATCGCAGGGGCAAAAAGCTGCGCTCTTCTTCATTGCCTTCCCTCCCTTTCGTAAATAATTTTCCCGTCCATTATCGTGTAGTCCACTCGAGCCTTTCTGATCTCATTGGGGGACACGGCAAAGAGATTTCTGTCGACTATGGCTATGTCGGCTAATTTCCCCGCCTCAAGGGTTCCCAGTTCGTCCTCACGGCTTGCACCGTATGCGGAACCGGCTGTGTAGCCCCTGATGACCTCTGCTACTGTAAGCCTTTCACCCGGGTTCCATCCTCCTGCAGGAAGCCCGTCGTCATGTAGCCGGGTAATGCCCCGGTGGATTCCGAAGAAAGGATTGTTGTCTACCACAGGACAATCGCTGCCTATGGCAAGCACTCCTGCTGTATCGAGCAGAGATTTGAACCTCCAAGTCTTTCCCGCCCTCTTCTCGCCCAAAACGTGCCTGTACTCCTCCCCCTCCCAAGTGGGCATGAGACCTAGGTGCTCCGGCTGTACCGACGGCACAATGCCGAGTTCACGGAACCTGGGGATATCCTCGTCAGAAACAAGCTCGATATGCTCTATTGCGTGTCTTGCCTGATTTTTTCCATAGGCCTTAACTGCAGATTCGAAGCAGTCGAGGGTAAATCTTATGGCTCTGTCTCCAATTGCGTGGATCTTTATGGACAGACCTTTTTCATGGGCTGACATAATTGCTTCTTCTATTTTGTCTAAAGGGCAGAGTTGGGTTCCTTTATTACCGGGAGCATCCGTATAGTCGTCCAGCATCAGCGCAGTGTGTGTTGTGAAAACACCGTCTACGAACTGTTTTACAAGGTTGGCTCTGAGCCTGCCTCCTTTGTATGCGGCAGCGTTTTTCGATGCCTGATCCAAGTCTCCGAATAAATCAGAAGCTACATGTATACGTATGGTCAAGATACCTTTTTCCTCCAAGGATCTGTAGACCTCAAGGTTGCCCATGTTAACACCGAAATACGGCTGCACATCCACCA
>CAYYHH010000404.1:0-1864 GCA_964471645.1 uncultured Oscillospiraceae bacterium | reverse complement strand
TTTAGCGGCGTGAATAATACGCCGCCACTTTTTTATAAATAATAATTTTGAATTTCATCCGACACTACGGCTTGCTCTATTGTATTAGTATTGAAAGGGGGGCAAAGCGATGACAAAATTTTTGTTGCATACAAACAAAGAGATTGCGGAGATATATAAGCGCCAAATGAAAACAGTCTACCGGGTCTGCTTCGCCTATATGAAGAATCCCTCCGACACCGAGGATGTCGTTCAGGACACGTTCTATAGGATGATAAAGTCCGGGGTGGCTTTTGAGAGCGAGGAACACGGAAAAGCATGGTTCATCAGAACCGCAACGAACGTTTGCAAAAACAGCGTTAAGCACTGGTTCAGAAAGCGTGTGGACTTGGTGGACTATGAAAATCTGCTAAGTACGGAGAATATCGAAATCGACGATACTTTTGAAGTAGTCATAAAATTGCCCGACAAATACAAGACGGTGGTCTACCTCTACTACTACGAAGGCTACACAACGCCGGAGATTTCGAGTATCCTCCAAAAACCGCAATCCACCATCCGCAACTATCTATATGAGGCGCGCGGCATTCTCAAAGAAAAATTAGGCGGTGATTTCAATGAAAAATAATAGAATCGTTGATTCATGGAACAAAATTGAACCTAACGCTGCTACCGAAGCGCGGATGCTCGACTCAATACTTGCCCGTAACCATTCGGGTGAAACTGAAGAAGGAAAGGTGATAATGATGAACAAGGTATTAAACTGGAAACGGTTAGCTCCCATTGCTGCTTGTTTAGCTTTGGCGGTTGCCATAACCATTCCGTTTCTTAATAATGGCAGCGGGGATTTTGACCTTCAGTTGTCGGATAAAGGTACCAAAGTCAGCTATGCAAATAAGGTTCCAAATATTAACACGAGCAACTCTCTCGTATACCTGACTGAAGATGAACTCTTGGCCGATGTGTACGAGGGATACCCGGTTGTTATTTTCTCCGGCACAATAACAGAAGTGAAAAATATACGATTAGATTTCGGTGATGGAAGCGATAATTACCGTGCTGTCGCGAGGATCGAGGTTGGGGATGTTCTCCGTGGAGACATGGAAGCCGGGGAGACTGTCAGCGTTTTACTTCCTGCTCCTGTTGGAGTTGAAGGGGTTCAAGTCTCAGACACCGGCATTTCTTCTCAAATGACTATAGGTGTGACTGGGATTTTTACACCTATGAAATACGATGAAACATCTGTCAGGAAGCAAAACGACAAAGAAATACATTTACTTGAACTTGCTGAGTATGGACTACCTGATGGTGAGCGGTGGGCTTTCCTCGAAACAGTAAACGGGTTGCAATACAACCACGGAGACTATCCTTCGTTTGTTGGCACAGAAAACCTCAATGATGTGAAGGAGTTAATTCATTCCAAAATCAAATAGCACACAGCTACAGTGACAGCCCACGAATCGGTTTCGTGGGCTGTCACTGTTTAAAGAATTTTAAAGGGTATCTTCACGCAGATGGATAACGCCTGGAACTGATAAACTATAAACAACAGGTTTCAACAAATAAGGATGAACACTATATCCCATAAACATCCTTTTCGGCTATGATGGAGCCTATCTTTTGATGCCCCAATTGGCGGAGGGCGCCATTCCCTGGGGTGATATCCCCGGCCCCATAACGGGGTATTGTTTCTGGGTGAAAATTGCTGAGTTCAGCAAGAAAACCTTGGATGCATTAAGGCAGCCTATGGAAGCTAAGATAGCGTTGATTCCCTTACAATAGTTGCCGCTTCTTCGATGGTGTTGGCTGTATAGATCCTGCTGATGATTTTGTCCAGGACAGCTAAATTATTAATGGCCCCAACCTCCCTCTGAAGACCAAGCGA
>CAYYHH010000403.1:0-1870 GCA_964471645.1 uncultured Oscillospiraceae bacterium | reverse complement strand
CTTCTCAGGAGGCTCCCGCAAGGCTGAAAGATTTGTACGAGGCAAGAGCCATCTTCTGCAATACCACAAAGCATGCGATTTTGGATGCGGAAAACGGAGAAAATGCCAATCTTGTCATAGATATAGCGGCTGCAATAGCAGGCGGCAGGGATAAACTGCGCCGCCGTCCATTTTTGACCCTTTGCATGTGTCCGAACAGTCCTCTGGAAATCCATGAGGGTGCGTCGGAAGTGATTATTGAAACGGCAAAGGCCGGCCTTCCGATCAGCATGCTGTCAATGGGGCTTGTGGGGGGGACCACCCCGTCAACCCTTGCGGGGACCCTTGTGGTAACCAATGCCGAAATACTGGCAGGAGTTGTGCTGGCACAGTTGGTTAACCCGGGGAATCCTATTATGTACGGCAGTTCAACGACAATAATGGATATGCAGTATACCAGCTCGCCGGTGGGGGCTCCGGAACACGGTATGTTTGGAGCAGCCGTAGCCCAGCTGGGGAAGTTTTACAAGATACCCACAAAGGTTGGCGGGACTTAGGGGGACAGCAAATGCATGGATGCGCAGATCGGCCATGAAAAAACCCTCACAGGTCTCATGCCGTCCCTTGCGAAAACAAGCCTCATCTACGGCATGGGGATGTTGGATATGGGTATGGCAGTCAGTTATGAACAGCTACTGATAGATGCGGAATTCGTGCGTATGTTTAAGAGAGCCGAGCAAGGAATTGAAGTGAACGAGGATACACTGGCCTTAGATGTAATTGCCGCGGTAGGACCCGCCGGTAATTATCTGGGACAAAGACATACCTTGAAGCACATGCGCAAAGAGATTTCAACGGCAAAACTGATTGACAGAAAATCTTATTCACTTTGGGAAAAAGAAGGCTCTACGGATATAGTTCAGCGTGCCAATAAGGAAGCAAAGCGGATACTGGCGGAATACCGGCCGGAGCGTCTCGATCCGGAAATTCTTGAGAAAATCGATGCCATTATTGCGGACGCGGCAGACCGTTCTGGTCTATAAAAATGAGACCTGTATAAACTGAATAAACTTGTGTGCGAGAACCCCAGCCAGACTGGGGTTTTTCTATTTTTGCAAGTCCCGGAAGGTATTGGAAGGTTTTGCCCGGCACAATTCTTGTGAAGCTGCATTTAATTGAATTAATGGTTTGTTAAGATTCTTTTAAAAGTTCTTTAATTTTTATGCAACATAATTAGTGCATCAAATAAATTACTTGGGAGCATCTTAAATGGGAAATCGTTGTTTATATATCGTTCTTACAAGGACAAACACAGTCATATCTAAGCTGATTCATATCATAAAAAATGATGAATATACCCATGCGGCAATCGCATTTGACAGGGGGCTCAATCATATGTACAGTTTCGGGAGAAAGCATACGCTTAACCCGTTTATAGGTATGTTCAGGCAGGAAGAAGTAAATAGAGGTGTATACAGGCTATGCAAAACCGTACCAAGTCTGGTAATTGAAATCCAAGTTTCTAATCGACAGTATGATAAGGCGCAGGCATTACTGAATCACTTTATCTTAAACAGTAATTTTTATAAATATAACTATATGGGGCTGCTGCATGGCTTACTCAGCAGGCCAGTATGTTATGGCAATCGATTTTTATGTTCAGAATTCGTATATCATATTTTAAAGGAAAGCGGCGTTGTGGATCTTGGAAAACCAAGAAATCTAATCAGACCCCAAAACCTGATGGCGGTAAAAGGCAAAATTGTTTATAAAGGCAATCTGAACAGCATAAAGTCTACATATAAAAATTGGGGTTCGGATGGAGTAAAAATGCTCAAATTCAGTTAAATAAGCATCTGCGCCCGGCTGAACTCCGCTGCACCTGCGTTTT
>CAYYHH010000402.1:0-1871 GCA_964471645.1 uncultured Oscillospiraceae bacterium | reverse complement strand
CATTGTAAAGCTTCCCCTTGCCTGGGTCATGGAACGAAGGATTATGGCATATTTAAACATCTCTGCCTGAGGTACTTCTGCAATGACCTTTTGGCCGCCTCCATGGAGCGGCTCCATTCCCAGGATCTTGCCCCTTCTCTTGTTCATATCACCCATGATGTCACCCATGTATTCATCGGGGACTGTCACTTCCACATGCATTATCGGCTCCAGAAGTATAGGCTTTGCCTCGACAATACCTTTTTTGAAAGCAAGGGCAGCCGCAATTTTAAACGCCATTTCGTTGGAGTCCACATCGTGGTAGGATCCGTCGTAAAGCACTGCCTTGATGTTTACTACCGGATATCCCGCCAACGGACCTTTTTCCAAACTTTCACGGAGTCCTTTCTCAACTGCAGGCACATAGTTTTTAGGTACAGATCCGCCGAACAATTGTTCGGAGAACTCAAATACTTCCTGCCCCGGTGAAAAACGAATGTGAACGTCCCCGTACTGACCGGCCCCTCCTGATTGCTTCTTATGCTTGCCCTGTACATCAGAATTTCCCTTAATCGTTTCCCTGTACGCGATCTTTTGATCCACGAGGTCAACGTCCACGCCATATTTATCCTTGAGCTTTGCAGTAATTATACCGATCTGTATTTCACCCTGACCGCCTATGAGGGTCTGATGGATTTCCGCATCTCTGACCATCCTGAAAGAGGGATCTTCCTCGATTAACCTTGACAGTCCGGTGCTTATCTTATCCTCATCGCCCTTGACCTTTGTCTCAATCGCCATATAAAGCGACGGCTCCGGGAATAACACAGGGGGATATTGTATATAGTTGGCCTTATCGCAAAGGGTGTCGCCGGTCTTGGTGTATTGAAGCTTTGTTGCCGCTACGATATCACCTGATTCAACCGTTTGCGCATCCCCTTGATTTTTTCCTCTCAGATAGAATATATTACCCATCTTTTCCGCTCTTTCGGTGCGGGCGTTATATAGCTCTGTACCCTGGGAGACTTTGCCGCTTACTACTTTAATAAGTGAAATCTTACCTACGAAGGGGTCGGCAAGGGTTTTGAAAACGAATGCGGATGTAGGAGCACTATTGTCGCACATCCTCACCACATCTTCACCTTTTGCATCGACGCCGTGATAGCCGGGATGATCCATCGGCGTGGGAGCGTATTTTATCAGAGCACCCAGGAACTCTTTTACTCCCCTCCCGTCCAGTGCGCAACAAGTCAACACAGGAGTGATCGAACGGGATGCTATCCCCTTCATCAGCCCTTTGTTAAATTCCTCATCGGTAAACTCTTCCCCATTGAAGTACTTCTCCAAAAGCTCCTCATCGCTTTCCGCAACAGCTTCTGTCAAAGCCTCCTTGACCTCACCCTCAAAGGGTTCAGTCATCAAAACCACCGAAGTCCCGAATTTGTTTTTAAGATCCGCCACCACCCTGTCCACATCTACGTTTTCTTTATCGATTTTATTAATCAAAAAGAAAGTGGGCGCTTCGTATTCTTTACAGGAGTTCCAAGCTTTTTCCGTCCCCACTTGAATGCCCGCAAATGCATCGACCAAAATAACCGCAGATTCACAGGCCCTCATCGCCGAATTTACGTCACCGACAAAGTCGAAGTAACCGGGAGTGTCGACAAAGTTGATTTTTGTTTTGTTATATTCCACCGGCACCACTGATGCATTGATTGAATAACCTTTTTCTATCTCCATTTTGTCATAATCCGAAACGGTGTTTCCATCTTCGACCCTGCCAAGCCTGTTGATCACGCCGGTCGCCAAAAGCGCTGCCTCTAAAAATGTGGTCTTACCGCTGCCTCCGTGCCCGAGAAGAGCAACATTTCTGATGTTGTTGCTAGTATAGC
>CAYYHH010000401.1:0-1885 GCA_964471645.1 uncultured Oscillospiraceae bacterium | reverse complement strand
GAAATTCAGATAAAGTCCACCAAAACCCGATTAAATATATCCATACCCTCAGAAGTCAGCCATAATCTGTCTTTGTTAAAATCGATTTTTATAAATCCATTCTTTTCATGCTTTGCAATGGATTTTCCGTAAGTCTCGATGAGGGATGCGGAAAACTTATCCTCAAAAGCCGAAATCGACACTCCCTCCACCTTGCGAAGGCCTGTAAACAGGTATTCCGCCATATTATCAGACGATGTATTTTCATGTGTCCACGCCACATACGGACTAAAAAAACCGGGTATATGCTTTCCCGAAATTTCGTTGCTGTCATTTATGTATTTTGATAAATCCGTTTCGTTACTGAATCGAGTTCCGCCGATATAGGAGTGGGCGCCAAGGCCAACTCCCAGATATTCTTCCATTGACCAATATTTCATATTGTGCCGTGATTCGTAACCGTATTTGGAAGCATTGGATATTTCGTAATGGATGTACCCTTCCCTTTCTATGAGCTGCAAGGCTTTGTGGTACATGATCCTATCGGTTTCATCATCCGGCACATGCAAAACCCCTTCTTTCCAAAGATTGAAAAAAGGGGTTCCTTCTTCTATTTGCAGACTATAAAAGGACAGGTGTTCGGGATTCAAATCGACAATCTTTTTCAGAGTGATTTCCCAGTCCTTTACAGATTGCCCCGGAATAGCAAAGATCAGGTCAGTATTTATATTTTTAAACCCACATTCCCTGGCCAATGTGTAATTCCTCAGATTATCATCGCTGCTGTGAATCCTGCCGAGGGCAGCCAACAGTTCATCATCCATCGATTGAATCCCAAGGCTGAGCCGGTTTATACCTGATCCCAGGTATTCAATCAGTTTATCTTTATTTAACGTCCCCGGGTTAGCCTCTATGGTGATCTCTGCGGCTTCATCAATGACAAATCCATCTCTGATCACATCCATCATTCCGGATATATATTTTGCTTCAATCAGCGACGGAGTACCTCCCCCTATATAAATACTGTCGAGCTTTATGGATTTATCCGAATAGTATCCAATTTCAGAGGCAAGGCAGCTCATATAGGCCCTGTGATCTTCGTCGTTGGTATTGGCTTTTGAATTGAAATCACAGTAGAGACATTTATTAATGCAAAACGGTATGTGGATATAAAGCCCCAATCTCTTCATCTTGCACCTTCTTATTTATTGTCATCGTATTTTAAGACAGCCGTGAAAGCTTCCTGAGGGACCTCAACGCTGCCGAACTGCCTCATTCTTTTTTTACCTTCCTTTTGCTTTTCAAGCAGTTTCTTTTTCCTTGATATATCTCCGCCGTAGCATTTAGCAATTACGTCCTTACGCAAAGCCTTGACGGTTTCCCTGGCTATGACTTTCTGCCCGACAGCCGCCTGTATCGGCACCTCGAATTGATGCATGGGAATGATCTCTTTCAGCTTTTCGCATACAAAGCGCCCCCTGCTGTATGCCTTGGATTCATGAACGATCATAGAGAATGCATCAACCAGTTCCTTGTTGAGCAGGATATCCAGTTTAACAAGGTTTGATTTCTCATATCGCAACAGCTCGTAATCCAACGAACCGTAGCCTCTGGTTTTAGATTTCAGAGCATCAAAAAAGTCATATATCACTTCATTGAGAGGCATTTCATAGTGCAATGCGACTCTGTTTTCGGTAATGTACTCCATATGAGTCATTATTCCCCGCCTTTCCTGACAGATCTCCATAATGCCTCCCACGTACTCTTTCGGTATCATTATGTCCGCCTTCACCAAAGGCTCTTCAATGTGATCAATTTCAGTCAGCGGCGGAAGGTTGGACGGGTTTTGTATCATTATTTCGCTTCCGTCATTCATAACCACCTTATAAATAACGCTGGGAGAAGT
>CAYYHH010000400.1:0-1892 GCA_964471645.1 uncultured Oscillospiraceae bacterium | reverse complement strand
AATGCTATCTTCGGGATATTATATTACTTCCCCGCTCATATACCTGCCGAAGACTTCCGGATCGACGCATCTGGACTTGGCGTCTTCCAATGTGATGACCCTTCTTTTGGCCAGCCTGGCCAGGGAATAATCCATTGGAGCCATGCCGGCCTTAATATTTGTCTGGAGCACCGTGTCCAATTGATGGGTTTTGTTTTCCCTTATAAGATTTCGCACTGCGTCCGTCATGAGCAGTATCTCAAAGGCCGGTACCACCCTGCTTCGATCGGCGGATCGGATCAATTGCTGGCAAATAATACCTTCCAAAACTGTCGACAGCTGATTTGCCCCGTTTCAGCGGCAGAAATGGCTGTGGATATAGTTTCAAAGTCTCTCATCTCACCGACCAAAATCACGTCAGGGTCTTCACGCAGGGCGGATCGCAAAGCTTTAGCGAAGCTCTTAGTGTCGTTGCCAACCTCTCGCTGATTGATAATACAAAGATTGTGCTTGTGCATGTATTCGATGGGCTCTTCTATAGTAAGTACATGGCACCTTCTGTTTTCATTTATGTAACCCGTCATAGCCGCCAATGTCGTTGATTTGCCCGATCCGGTAGGCCCTGTAACGAGAACCATTCCCCTCGGTTTCAGGGAAAGCGGTTTCAAAACTTCCGGAAGCCCGAATTCCTCGAACGAGGGAATATCATTTGTGATCATCCGCATAGCCGCTGTACAGCTGTTCCGCTGCTGATAAACATTCACCCGATACCTGACCAATTCCGGCACCGACCAAGAAAAGTCCACCTCTCCGTCGTTTTCAAAAATTCTCTTCTGTTCATCGTTCATCAAACGATAACATACATTTTTCGTGTCTTCCTGAGTAAGTGCAATGTTGCCAAGTGCTATCAGCTCTCCCCGGACCCTGATTATCGGAGGCCGACCGACGGTAAAATGGACATCCGAAGCATCTTTACGAAAAGCTTCCTGTAGAATCCCGATCAGATCCATATCAACACATCCTTTCACATCAGATAATACGAACTATTTAAATTATATATATCACTCTAAACTGTAAGTAACTTTGAGCATTTCCTCTACGGTCGTAAAACCTTCTAAGACCAACCTTGTGCAACTTTCCCGCAGCGTTTCCGTGCCCTGCCTTTTACCCATTTGCTGTATCTGATCCAGAGTCGCCCTTCTGTTGACCAGCTCCCTTATTTCCTTCGTCATTACCAATATCTCATGAATGCCGCTCCTGCCCTTGTATCCCGAAAAATTGCAGTAGCCACATCCTTCACCTTTGTACAGATTAGCAGGCTCCTTCATTCCCAGCATCAGCATCTCGCTATGACTCGGCCTGTAGGCAGTCTTGCACCTGGGGCAAATGTTGCGCACCAACCTTTGGGCAACGACACCGATAAGCGAAGAGGCAACGAGGAAAGGTTCAATCCCCATATCAACGAGACGAGTTACCGAGGACGGAGCGTCATTTGTATGTATAGTACTCAAAACTAAATGCCCGGTAATAGATGCCCTTATGGCTATTTCCGCGGTTTCCGAATCCCTGATTTCACCGACCATTATAATATCCGGGTCCTGCCGAAGAATAGAACGGAGTCCGCTGGCAAAAGTGAGGCCCGCCTTGACGTTTACCTGAACCTGGTTTACACCCTCCATTCTGTATTCCACCGGATCCTCGACGGTAATAATATTGACATTTGGTTGATTGATCTCGTTCAGCAGTGAATACAGAGTTGTAGTTTTCCCGGAGCCTGTAGGCCCGGATATAAGAATAATACCGTTGGGGCTTCCCGCAATTTTATCATAAAGCACGCTGTTGGTTTCCGAAAGTCCCAACTGGCTCCTTTCCAATGCACCCGACGACCCGCCCAGAATACGGATAACGACCTC
>CAYYHH010000399.1:0-1909 GCA_964471645.1 uncultured Oscillospiraceae bacterium | reverse complement strand
TGTTTGTGTAGAAGAGGTTGCCGGAGAAGCGACGGTTGTTGCAGGCACCGGAAGAGCCAGTACATTTTCAACTGTTGGAATGAGCAAGTATGCGCAGGAAGTCGGCGCAGATGGAGTTCAGGTAATTCTGCCATACTATTTTGTTCCCATGGAAGAAGGTATGTATACTCACTACAAAGAACTGGCTGATGCAATAGACATCGGTATCGTAGTATATAATAACCCTGCATTTTCAGGATCTTGGATAAAGCCAAAACTTATGAAAAAGATGATTGAAGATTTTGGATCAGACGGCAAGATCTCAGGAGTTAAAGAAAACACTCCTCACCTGATGCTTTTCAATGCTATGGCTAAGACTTTGAAACAAACCGGCGTAGCCCTTCATTCCGGATTCGGTGAAGAATGGTACGCATATCAATTCCCTTGGGGTGCCGATGGGCTCGCAACGCCCTTTGGTAACTTCTATCCCGAATATCCAAGAAAAATATATGAGGCATCAAAAAGATATGACTTTGAAGCCATCAGGGAACTCTTAGACCATATGGCTCCTTACTATGCCTTTGTTTCAAAGTGCAGCGCGGCAAGGGCGGATACGGGCATTCTGACCAAACCCGGCGGGGCTATATATGGTGAAGGCAACCTCAGATTCGGTATAGTTAAGGCATCAATGAATCTTATGGGATTGAGCGGGGGAAGAATGCGCTCACCGTTGACTGGAATCACTGAAAAAGAGACAGATGAATTAAAAGAAATCTTAAAAGCACTCAAACTTATTTAATCCTTGAATGATGACGGAAAAAGGAGAAGGAAATGAAAAAAACTTTAGCTTTAATTCTGATTTTTATCTTGGCACTGGGCATGTTTGCAGGCTGTGGCTCAGACGGTGGTAATGGCGAAACGCTCGAAGGTGACAGCGATATAGCATGGCCGGAAAAACCGATCACTATGGCAATCGGATATACGGCAGGCGGAAGCTCTGATACCGCTAACCGCATGCTGGCAAAAAAAATGGCTGAGTATCTCGACACGGAAATAACTTGTATTAATGTAACCGGCGGATCGGCATCAATTGCCGGACTTCAAGTATACAATTCACCTTCTGACGGTTATACACTTTTCGGCGGAGTGGCCCATAGTGTCTCCGGATGGAGAATACTGGATTATGCCGATATAGGCTGGGAAGATTTTTACGGTTTCCATGCCGGCACATCCCCCTATATTCTTTTTGTTAAGAGTGGTTCAAAATATAATACAGCCGAGGAATTATACAGCGATATCAGGGCAAACCCCAACATGAAATGGGGCAACGCAGGACTTGGTTCAATCAATCAGCTGACAGGACAAATGATGATGGACCTCATGGACCTCAAAGCAGTTTCCGTACCCTATGATGGAGGCAGAGATGCTGCGATTAAGGTCATTGCCGGTGAAGTAGTATTTTCTTGGGCCGGGGCTTCCGATGTAATGGACCTTGCAATCTCCGGCGAAATAAAAGTGCTAGGAGTTTGCGATAAGAAACCTCTGGAAGTAGATGCAAAATCAGGCAGCTATGACGCTCCGTCGCTGACAGCAGAATATCCTGAGTTGGAGCAGCTTGAAGGATTGCTATACTGGGGATTCCAGGTTAAGAGGGATACAGCTCCCGAAATCGTCGCGAAACTTCAAAAGGCTTACGAATATGCTGTCGGAACAGACGAGTGGAAGGATTACTGCACTACCATGTTTATGGAACCTGTCAAGCTTACCGGGCCGGAAGATGATGAGCTTTGTGCAAAGCTTGAGTCCATCTACACATGGGGACTTTTCGATGTGGGGCTTGCAGCAAAGGGGATATCACCCGAAGATTTTGAGATTCCAAGAGCTGCAGATTTCAGTTTTCCACCATATGACAGGGCGGCAAATGCCAATC
>CAYYHH010000398.1:0-1914 GCA_964471645.1 uncultured Oscillospiraceae bacterium | reverse complement strand
CAGGAGTTCCATCCTTTAAATGTTCAATCTTTACAACTTCCATCGAGCTGATAACCGGAGCACCCATAGTTTCCGCCGTGATGCCATAAGCCTCCAACAGGCGAACCTGCCCTTCCGATGTGGCGCCGCCATGGCTGCCCATAGCCGGAACTATAAATGGAATTGCCCCCTTTGATTTCAGGTATTTTATCGTCCACCTTGTAATTTCGGCAATATTGGCGATTCCCCTGCTGCCGGCTGTTACGGCAATACGCATCCCGGGTTTGATATTATGGCTTACATTTGAGTCAAGCACACGCCGGTTCAAATCTTCCTCCACATTTTCGATTTTTTCTCTCGGAAAGATCTGCCCGACTTCTGCCATTTGGGGAATCTGTATTATACTTAGTAATCGCAGGATAGATTCATCCATTGTGCTTATCTCCTTGATTCTGTGCCATCAGTGCCATCTTTTATGCCAAAGAAGTGTATTTTTCATACAGTGAGTCACTTATCTCCAAGCCCCCAAGTTTTATTTTTTCTGCCTTGAGATACTCCAACTCACCCGGCAGATATATCCCCGATGAACCTTCGCTGAGCTTACTTGATTTCACCATTGCTGCGTATTCCGACACTCTTTGCTTAAATTTTTCGACAGAAAGTATCTTTTCCACATCAAAAACCATGATAAAATTCCCTACGTCCGGCTTGTTTTCATAATCATCCAGAGGATGTGGCATATGCTTGCCGAAATTTGCCCCGGACAATATCCCGGTAAACAATTCAACTACGATGCCGATTCCATAGCCTTTAACTCCTCCCGATGGAAGCAGGACGCCATTCAGTGCCTTTGAGGCATCTGTTGTCGGCTTGCCATCTTCATCAATTGCCCATCCCTCCGGAATCGGCTCGCCTTTATCAAATGCGTTCTTGATTTTTCCGCGAGCAGGAGATATTGCCATATCCATGATTATTGGAAATTTCTCCGCCGGAATACCCCAGCAAATAGGATTGGTCCCAAGAATAGGTTCGGAACCGCCTATAGCTGCAACAAATGGCGGAGTATTGCACATAATATTGGAAATAAAATTCTCTTCAGCCGCTTTTAAAGCGTAATAGCTGAGCATACCCATGTGGTTGGTGTTGTGAATGGACACAGCGCAGCATCCGGTTTTTTTTGCGCTTTCCATTGCTATCTTAACCGCCTTATAGGCAACCACTTGCCCTGCCCCATTGTCACCGTCAAGATGAATAAAGGATGGGCTGTCATTTTCTATCTTTATTTTCGGACTTGGATTTATTAAACCCCTCTCTATACGTTGACGGTAAGTTAACAGCCGAACCGTACCATGGGACGGTACCCCCCGGATATCAGCGGTAATTGCTGCTTCCACAATGATTGCCGAATCTTCCTTGCTGATACCTATCCCGGTAAAAAGCTTTTCACAAATGCGCCGCCATTCTTCTGTTTTTATTATCATAATATTGATTTTTCCCCTTTTGAATTTCACACTCGACTACTTGTTGGTTCTTAATCCAACAATAAACAGTATAACTAAAACAACGATAACCCCCAAACCAAAAGGCCTCGTAATCAAATTCACTGGATCTTCGGCATATTGCATAATTGCCCTTCTAAGCGCCACATCTGCCGTATCCCCTATCAACAACCCCAGAACCATGGGCGCAATAGGATATTTATACAGCTTCATAACAAGCCCGATAACGCCGAAAATAATCAAAGTCACGAGGCTGAACATAGTGTAAGTGGTTCCATAAGAACCCAGCGCGCAAAAAACAGCTATGATCGGCATCAAAAGCGAATTGGGGATTGTTAGAAATTGTATTACAAAGCGTGATAGAAAATATGACACGACAAGCATCATAACGGCCGCGGTAATAAAAAGAACCGATATTTCCGATACGATACCGGGA
>CAYYHH010000397.1:0-1922 GCA_964471645.1 uncultured Oscillospiraceae bacterium | reverse complement strand
AATATTTTGCTTTCCCATTTTACTCCTTTCGAGACAGAAATTAAATTCCGGATCTCATCCCCGGTGCACGTTCTAAGTCACTGTTCACGCATCAATATCAGTTATTCAAATCAATTGAGGGGTTTTTAGCCTTGGTTTAGAAAGTGTTTCCATATCAGGGTGTGTATCAGCCCATGCCGCCATAATAAACGCCTCCTGTGGTATAGCTTTAGGATATTTATCTTTTAACTGTAAGTTTACGCATCGATGATACCGCTTTTTTCAGTTCAACCAAAACATAGTCCATTTGCTCTATTGTATTGAATTCGCTGAAGCTGAAGCGTATAGCACTGTCTATGACCGGGGCGGCGAGGCCGGCGGCCGTCAGAATCCTGCTCCCACCCTTTTTCGAAGAGCAGGCGGCGCCGGTGGACACGTAGATGTCCCGCTGCTCCAGAGAATGGAGCAGCACCTCGCCGCGGCACCCTAAAAAACTGACGTTTAATATGCCCGGGCTCGACAGGGCAGCTCCCGCCTTCCCTGCTGTCTCTACAGAGCCTGCTGTTCCTGCTTCTCCTCCTGATAATACCGCTTCGGGGCTGTTAATTCTCACATCTTGAATCTCAGCCTTAATCCCTTCCAGAAGATAGCTCCTCATTTCCGCCATCACTCGTATTCTTTCATTGAGATTGCCGTGCATGATCTTTGATGCCGCGCCGAATCCGACTATTGCCGGAGTGTTTTCTGTTCCGGATCTCAATCCTTTTTCCTGCCCACCCCCAAAAATGTGCGGTTCAATGCGTGCGTCTTTTTTCACATAGAGGGCACCGCAACCTTTAGGACCGTGGATTTTATGCCCGCTTACGGTTACCAGGTCGGTTTTCCACTCTACGATGTCCATTGGGATCTTCCCGTAGGCTTGTATCGCATCTGTATGAAATAGTATGCTTCCTCTAGATTTCACTATTTTTCCGATGCCCTTCAGATCGTTCACGGTTCCAAGCTCATTATTGACCGCCATAATCGATACCAAAATCGTGTCAGGGGCTTCATCGAGGCTTTGCTTGATTTGATCCACATTGACTGATCCGTCGCTGTTGATTCCAACATACACGACCCTTGCTCCCATTGTTTCCAATCTTCTGAAGGCCTCAATCACAGCAGAGTGTTCTCCCCGGGAAGTTATGATTGTATTTCCTTTTCGTTTAGCAGCTCCGAACGCCCCAAATATGGCCATATTATCGGATTCGGTACCGCTTCCTGTGAAATAGATTTCTTCGGCTTTAGCTGCCATAGATCCGGCAACCTTTTCCCTGGCCTCCTTTATTTTTCGTTCGGCAACAAGACCCATTCGATGAAGGGAGGAAGGGTTTCCGAAATCCATTTCCATCATGCGAACCATCTGTCCGGTAACTTCGTCATATTGTCTTGTGGTGGAGCTATTATCTAAATATACAAACATTTTTTTCCCTGCATCCCATATTCGCTAATAATAATTCTATATACGATTTCTCTTCCTGTATCCCGATTCGGTACCGATTATTTGGTGTCCCTATCCGGTACCAATTATTCCGTTTCTCTCTCCGATACCAATATTTCTATGTCACGGTTCGGTACCGATTATTCGGTATCCAGACCCTATACCAATTATTCCGTGTCCTGACCCGATATCGATTATTCTGTATCCGGTTACAATGTCTTGCAAATAATTGTGCATGCAAATTACGCAGAATAAACTTACAAAGATGACATTCAAAAAACTCAGGTGTAGCGGTGTTACGCCGAGGTTTTTTGATGTTGCATCCGGAGGTTTAGGCAAGCAATCAGCCTGGTTAATATGCAAACGTTATACCGGTTAAGTATTATAAATATGTTTCACCATTATACAGCCAAAGATCACTGCTCGCAAGTGTTACAGTTCACCTCCAAAGATCACTGCCTGC
>CAYYHH010000396.1:0-1926 GCA_964471645.1 uncultured Oscillospiraceae bacterium | reverse complement strand
ATTTCCAGCTTCAAATTCTACAAATGTAAAACCTCTTTCATTCCACATTTGTCGAACATTTTTGTCAAACCATTTCGGCAGATTTATTATTTCAATTGATATCCTTTCTTGAAACCAGGGCCTGGTTAAAATCTACGCCTTTTATGCTCTCTTCGTCAACCATTTCAAGCAGGTCGCCGACTTCGGCAAAGATGAGCACCCCGTACGTTTTGACTCCCTGCTCCTTTACATATTTTAAAGCCGACCGGTAAAATCCACCTTTCTCTCTTCCATGCTCAAGTACATTAACGGCGTCTTCTCTGTCAACCACATATTCCAGCAGGCTTACACAGTGATGTTCATAGGCCCGGGCTACAGCAGAAGAGTCGGCATTCTCACTTCCAGCCGAACTGACCAACCAGTCCAGTATAAAGAATGCCGGATATCTATTGCTGATGCGCTCATCCCCTAACAGCCCGCTACCTCTTTTGCTTTTTATGAGTTCTATCCCGATTAAATCCTTAGTGTGCTTATCCGGCGTATCTGTTCTTATGCCAGCCCATTCAAATTCAATATCCGGATACTTTAATTCCAAATGATACAGCTCTTCCATGCTCAAATCATGCTCAAATATTATGCCCGCGGAAACGTAGGAGATGGGGTTCAGCTTCCTCAAGTGGTTCAGAACAGCCTGCCTTCTTTCTGCAATATTGGCCTCACTCTCCGGATGTCTAATGCTTTGGAACATATTTGAGTTAACCATCGGATTCAGAATGGGATCTCCGTATGAGGAGGTGATCTCGCCCCGCTTTATTTTATGACGCACGCTGTAGAAATCATCATTGAACACGTTTCTATATAAATACATGACGTCGTATTGGCCAAAGCCCTTTTTTTCAACGGAAACATTGCTTGGGCTGAAACCTGGCATATTCAATTCCGAAATAGCGTATACATCAAAACTGATATCATTATCCACTTCTCCCACCACAGTTTTGCCAGGATTATAATACAGGGTATCGATCAGAGGGGATACCACGAAGAATATACCGGTGAATAAAGCAATTACAATAGCTACAGATGTAAGCATTACTTTTCGAAGTCTTTTGTTTACACTTTTTTTAAGTTTGGCGGTTTCTTCATCGTATTTCTGGGTTTCCTGATGCTTTTGGGTTGCGGGTACTTGTACTATATCGCCAAACTCTTCATCTATAACTGCCGATAAGTATTCCTCCAAGGCCTCATACTTTTCGATTTCACGCTCGACAAGCTGTTTTTCTTCCTCCGTTGCCGCCCCATTTTTATACCGGTTGAATAATTCTTTATAGTTCATTTTCTCCCTCCAAGACGCTTTTCAGTTTCGTTCTCGCTCGGAATAGCGTCGTTTTTACCGCACTCTCCGTCATATTCTTTGATCTGCTGATCTCTTTAATTGAAAAACCACAATAATAGTAAAGAATCAGCATTTCTCTATAGGACGCCCGAAGATTGACTACCAGATTATACAGACGCCTTTTTTCCTCCGATTCAATGATCCTGTCCAATGGGGTCTCGCTGACAGGCTGGATACTTTCCAATGCAATTTCATTGCAGTATTCCTTTTCCTTTCTGAGAAAATCCAGGTATAGATTTTTGCACACTCGAAAAATCCAATACTTAAAGTGGCCCACCTCATGATCAAGAGATAAATATGCTTTGAAAAAGGTATCGCTGACTAAGTCCTGTGCTAAATGGCGATCCTTGCATAGGGAAAATGCATATAGATATAATTCGCTGTAATATTTGATATACAGTTTTTCCAGCTGATCATTTACCACGTTGAGACCCCTTTCACTATATAAACGTATTTATAGCGAATTAGGTTACACTTTTTAAGCAGCGAGATGTGGAGAGGAATCTTTAAGTTCCGCAGAATGTCCTGTAAGGACGGGAGGATGGAGGGGGCGG
>CAYYHH010000395.1:0-1930 GCA_964471645.1 uncultured Oscillospiraceae bacterium | reverse complement strand
GTGCAAGTACGAAGCACCAGAACACGCGAAGCCATGGATTGACGTTACCTTCTTCGTCCAGCTCTTTTGCAGTCGTTTGCGCAAGTGAAAGGGAAGCGGTATCCAGTGTCGAGGCCAAAAATCCCACTATTATGAAGAGGAATATGATTGGCAGAATCACCTTGCCGCCGGGGAGCAAAGCCAATACCTGATATATACCTGCCTCGCCAACTCCACTGTTGGCAAGAGCTACGATATCTGTAAGTCCGGAAATGTGTGCGTGGATTGCGAAGCTGCCGTTGATCGAGAACAGGAACCATCCACCGGCAGATATTCCAATCAGGGTTGCCCAAACCAACTGGCGTATTGTTCTGCCCTTAGATATTTTAGCAATGAATATTCCCATCAGAGCAGCATAGTTAAGATAGAAGGCCTGGAAGAACAGCGTCCATGCTTCCGGGAACCCGCCTCTGGTTATCGGGTCGGTAAACAGGCTCATTCTGGGGAACATTTCTATCATCCAGCCGAAGGAGTTCACAGTGTTTCTCATTATAAATGTAGTGGGCCCTACTATAAAGATGTAGCTGACTACCAGAATAGCCAGGATTGTTGTGCTTGTACTGAGGTTTTTCATACCTCTCTGGGTACCGATAAAGGATGTGAATGTAAATACTATTCCTATTACCACTACGATGGCGACCTTAACAAAGTTTGTAATTTCGAGTCCGAATACTGCGTTTAGTGCTCCACCTGTCAAAGGAACTCCCAGTCCCAAGGTGCATCCAAGGCCACCGACTATGCCGAAGATGACCAGGAAGTCGATTACTCTACCCAGGAGAGTTTTCCCTTTGAATTCTCCCATCATGCCGCAGCATACTGCGCTTGTCTGAAGTAGAGGAATTTTTCTGATATAAAATGCGTAGGACATAGCTGCACCGATGGCAACGTAAATACATTGACCGGACAAGCCCCAGTGGAAGAAAGCATAACCCAAAGAAGATTCCAAAGCCTCAAGGCTTTCCGGAGCCATACCCAGCCCGGGTGCCTCATAGTAAAAAGTCCACTCAGTAAAGGACCAATAGAGTGCTGCCGAAGCTAAAGCTGCCAATGTCATCATGGATATATAAGCGAACATGGAATATTCCGGTTTTTCATCCCCAAATCTGACGCTGCCATATTTGCTTATCCCTAAATAAACTGAAATAACCAACGTCGTAAAAGTAAATACCAAAAGAAGGGATCCGAATATGTTTATAACCCCATCGAAAGCATTGCTTACGCCCACAAGAGTCGCATCGGGCTTGATGAACATCATGATAACGAAACCAAAGAGCAAAGCCAAACTTACGATAATAAGGGGTATATCGTATTTAGATTTACTAATATTCATATATGTGTTTCCTCCTAAATCTATCGATTCGTATTTATTTAATAATTGCACATATTATTGGTTTGAATCGCACAGGTTTCTCCGAAAAGACCCCTGTGCGACATGTATTTGAAACTTTATCCTACATTATTGAACCGATCTGCCCTGAGTCCGGCCCGTTCAAATGTTTTTGGATTAAATTTAGAAGGAACCTACCTTTTTCTTAAACAGCTCTACACTCGGAATCTTGATGTCCAGGAGGTCTGCAATCTTAATTTTTGCTGCCATTCCGTAGCTGGCGCCGGGTCTGTCCAAAACGGTTCCGATGTCCAGAGATTCCCTGATCTCTTTCATCTTGAATGAATCGGTCAGATCTAAAACGCTGCAGCCTAATTTGTCGGCAACATATTCCTTGGCGGGCTGGATCTTCATGCCTTTCATGACCATACGTGCAACCAGATCTCCGGCAGTCCGTATGCCACCCATACCGGCGGCAGTCTCATGAATTACAGCCATTCCATAAGGATCTCCGTGGCCGATCTACAATCCGTCGGCTTTGCCGATTTCAAGCATTGCCTTGGC
>CAYYHH010000394.1:1717-1940 GCA_964471645.1 uncultured Oscillospiraceae bacterium | reverse complement strand
TAAAAACTACAAGTAAACCTGTGTCTGATAATAACTATATTTTATTAGATGATATGATCGATGAAATGATTGATAATATATCATATGGGACAATCCGGATTTCCAACAACAAATATGAACTGTCCATGGGTTTCAGCTGTGGTTTCGGATAAGGCATGGTCTCAGATAATGGATGGGTTTTAGATAATACAAAATAGGACAGCCTGAATTTCAAATAATACAG
>CAYYHH010000394.1:0-1707 GCA_964471645.1 uncultured Oscillospiraceae bacterium | reverse complement strand
TATAGGCACGGGCAAAGCGCTTAATTCCATCGACCTGTTGGAAAATAGCCAACTGAACAGAAAAAGGAGCCTGATTTAACGCAGGATTTTAAACAAATAAAACGTGATACAAATACAAAAAAGAGTCCCGGGTCGGGGCTTTTTTGTACAGGATTATCATTGATCTTGGGTCAATGAGGGGTTTGAAAGGTATTTCGAAGGGAGAGGTATTTGTGGCAAAATTGGAGCTGATAGCGACGGCAACCTTTGGGCTGGAGGCAGTAGTCAGGCGTGAAGTTGAGGCGCTGGGATATAAAATATTGAAAAGTGAGGATGGGAAAATCACTTTTTTGGGTGACGAACGGGCTGTTGTAAAATCAAACCTTTGGTTGCGCAGCGCTGATCGAGTGCTGATCCTTATGGGAGAATTCAATGCCGTAAGTTTTGAAGAACTTTTTCAGCAGACTGGGGCATTGCCCTGGGAAGAATGGATACCTATTGACGGCAAATTCACGGTCAATGGGACCTCGGTCAAATCAAAGTTGTACAGTGTGCCTGACTGCCAGGCCATAGTAAAAAAAGCCATTGTAGAACGTTTAAAACAAACTTATGACATTGAACAGTTTCCGGAGACCGGGGCGGCCTACACCGTGAAAGTTACCCTGCTTAAGGACAGGGTCACGGTGACGCTGGATACCAGCGGTCCCGGACTCCACAAGAGAGGCTACAGAGTCCGGGACGTGGCCGCCCCAATCAAAGAGACTCTGGCCGCTGCTATGGTGCAGCTTTCCTTTTGGAAACCCGGTCGTTTGCTCGTGGATCCATTCTGTGGATCCGGAACTATTGCCATTGAAGCTGCAATGATAGGAAGGAACATCGCGCCGGGTCTATCGAGGGTCTTTGCCTCGGAAGACTGGGGGGCTATTCCTAAGGAAATATGGAAGGAAGAAAGGAAGGCGGCTTTCGAGGCAATCGATTATGATAGCGATGTAGAAATATTTGCCTCAGATATAGATCCCAAGGCCATTGCTGCAGCCCGAGACAATGCTTTGGAAGCGGGAGTCGACGATTGCATAGAATTTCATATCCAACCATTAAGTTCACTTAAGGCCGAGGTAGACTATGGAATTATTATCGGAAACCCGCCTTATGGAGAGAGGATCGGAGAGAAAAAACAGATTCGAAAAATTTATGACGAGCTTGGAAACTTCATAGGGTCCAATCCGACTTGGTCTTTGTATTTAATTACATCTGACAAAGAATTCGAGAGTATTTTAAGGGAACAGCCTGCTGACAGAAGACGTAAACTGTATAACGGCAGGATTGAGATATGTTACTATCAATACTATGGTGAAAGACCGCCTAAAGAGAATCAAAATACCACAAATCAAAATTGAATCACCCACGGGTACACCCTGATCTTATTTGCTGTTGAAGCAGGGTGTTTTTGTCCTCATCTCGACGAGGGGTTCTTTATGCGGTTTTTTAATCAACATCCGTTAAATATAGGACTAAATAAACCCGATTACACAATCCCGGGTCTTCAAGTGGATAAACTGTTTACTTCGATGCCGGAAAGTAAACAGTTTTACCCCTTCGCCTTTTACCATGGTTAACATATGAGCGACGGCGGAATTCAATTCCCCGCGGATTCAAGGCCATTCTGTACAAAAATGGACTTGTACTAGTTTTTCGGGTATAAATTCAGTATTTATTCTAGCACTTCTC
>CAYYHH010000393.1:0-1942 GCA_964471645.1 uncultured Oscillospiraceae bacterium | reverse complement strand
GAATACATCGAAAAAAGAAACTCTTGTATATCATGTGCTCAAATCGGCAGAGTCAAGCTATATACTCAATAATCTTTCATATGTCGACGGTTTTGTGCTACTGACGAAATACATGAAGGATGCTCTTGGTATCGGAGAAAATTATGTCGTAGTTGAGGGGATTGCGACGGACTCTTTTGGGCGGATCGACTATGATGCCAAAATATTCACCGGCAATAAATGCATCCTTTACACCGGGACACTGAACAAAAAGTATGGAATCCTGAATCTTATAGAAGCGTTCAAGATGATCCCTTATGAAAACTACAGACTCATTCTGTGCGGATCGGGTGATTCGGAAAAGCAGATCCGGGAAGAAACACTTGCCGACAAACGTATAATATATAAAGGATTGATCTGCAGGGAAGAGGCTTTAAGGCTTCAGCAAGAGGCTACTGTTCTTGTCAACCCCCGCCTTAATAACGAGGAATACACAAAATACAGCTTCCCTTCAAAAACTTTAGAGTATCTGTGTTCCGGAACGCCTGTTATTGCATATAAACTTGATGGGATGCCGGATGAGTACGATGATTATATACATTACGTCGGAGATGATTCACCGGCTTCTTTAAGGGACAAGATCATTGAGATTTGCGAATCCGATCGTAAAGAAAGATTGGAATTCGGGGAAAGAGCCAGAGAGTTTATGTTGGAGTATAAAAATAAAAAAACCCAGGCAAAAAAGATTATCGAACTTGCTTTAAGGGTGTAAACGTTGGCAATTTTTGTATTTAAAAGGAGCCGTCAAATGAAGAAGATCCTATTCATTTATCCGGAAATGATGATTGGCGGCAGCACAACCAGCCTCGTCTCCTTATTGAATGCTATTGATTATACTGAGTTTGAAGTCGATCTTATATTATATAAAGCCAAAGGACCGCTGATTGCTGACATCCCCAAGCAAGTAAATGTCCTTCCACAAGCAAGCAGATACCCGGGAAATGATCTTTACACATTCATAAAAAAAACTTTCAGGCTGTTATCCAAAGGGTACATTACCAAAGCGCTTCTTGCGGAATGGAAATATCATAAAAGGATTGGTCTGAACAATCAGGTAATGGCCTATGGACAGGCGGCCATATCTAAAGGGTCGGAAAATGAATATGATGCTGCCATCGGTTTCCTGGAGCTGTGGTCCCATGCTTATCTTACAGGATATACAAAAGCGGTACTGAAAATCGGGTGGATTCATGTGGATTATGAAAAGGCTCATTATATCCCGAAGCTTGATGAGGAAAACTTAGGCAAGTTGGATAAAATCGTCAGTGTGTCACAAAGCTGCTTGAACAGTTTCAACAAATCCTTTCCGGCTTTTAATGATAAAGCCATGTTCATGGAAAATGTATTATCAAGTCACTATATAAGAGAAAAGGCCGGCATGGGGGACGGTGTAAGTTATGAAGGATTAAAAATAGCTACTTTGTGCAGGCTGGTAATTGAAACAAAAGGTCTGGACAGGGCTGTCCTGGCAGCTGCCGGACTGAAGAACGACGGCTGCGCATTCAGATGGTTTATAATAGGTGACGGACCGGACAGGCAAAGGCTGGAGGATATGATAGAAAAACACGGGCTGTCCGGGGAAATGATTCTTTTGGGGCAGAAGTTAAATCCATATCCATACTTAAAAAGTTGTGATCTTTTCGTCTTGCCCTCAAGATACGAAGGAAAGCCGGTATCGGTAACTGAAGCTCAAATATTGGGGTTACCCGCAATTATCACCGAGTATGCATCGGCCGGCGAGCAGGTTAATGACGGCACAGATGGGCTGATTGTCAAAAACAATTCTGAGGGTGATCTTTATAGGGCTATAAAAAGAGTTTTTGATGAACCGGAGATGCTGGAAAGGTTCAAAAAAGCTATCGCCCATAAGGATTTGAACAATGATATTGCCATGAAGAAATTT
>CAYYHH010000392.1:0-1949 GCA_964471645.1 uncultured Oscillospiraceae bacterium | reverse complement strand
TTGTACTTACGACTAAATACAGAGTACATAAAGCCAGTATTTTTGCAAGACAACCTTTTTTCGTTTAGTCGGAAAGCTACAGGAAGTTCATATTATAGGGCAGCAGTTTGGAGATACTTAGTCCTGTTTATGCAGCGACTCCTATCCCTTTCTATTAATACATTTAGTTTTTTTAAGCCTATCTAATATGGCTCGTGTACTGCCGGGTTGCTTTGTCATAATCGTCTTGAATAATTCCCATTTTGCAGCGCAAACTATTGTAAATATTATAGGGAGGTAACGTTAAATGGGTAAAAGTCCAAAGCCAAATCCCGATGACAGACGGGATAATGTTGATCGAATCGAGTTCAATATCGGGCAAACCATAAAAAATATCGAGATGGCTGAGGATATGATCAGCAAAACGGATAATGAAGAAACAAAAAGGGACTTAGCCGAGAAGAATAAACGCAGGGAAGAGGCCTTGTCTGATATGAGGAACGAAATAAGGGACGAGGCACTTGCTAAACGTAACGGCTACAATTAGTCTGATGAAAAAGCAGACTATGGCTTTTTCTTCTGTTCCCAAGAAACAGTAATTCTATCATCACGATTGTATTCTAATACGAACGCAAGAAATCATGTATTGCGTTCGTGTTTATATTGCCTTTATATTGCTTGACCCTCAATCCCCACCACATTTGGCACTCATAAAAATAGACGGTTGCTTTACTCCTGACCACAGACCGGCGGCAAGCCTGTCGTGCAATAAATCCCGAAAATCCGCTTGAAACAGCGAGTTTTCGGGATGTCATTGTTTATTCCACCCGGCTCTTGGTAAACACTTAACGTATTTTGTTAAAAGGGGAAACCACCCTCTCGAAAAGCAATGGGGACGGTTTTTTTGCTTGATTTCCAACTTTCATAAGCAAAAATAACCATCCCAATTGATTTCTCTATACTACCTTGCATCCCAGAGTGTTTTTTATTTCTTCAAGGGCAAACTTGTGAGCATCTGGATTAAAGGAGGCCACTCCTTCTTTATAAACAATTACATCATAGTTTATGTTTCTTGCGTCCGCCGCAGTGTAAAGCACGCATATATTTGTATTTACGCCTACTAGAGAGATATCATTAATCCCTTTTTCTCTTAAATAAAGATCTAAATCCGTACCAAAAAAAGCACTGTATCGTCTTTTTTTAATAATTTTATCTCCTTTTAGTGGCTTAAGCTCATCTATGACCTGGCTACCCTCAGAACTCGCCAGGGAGTGGGTGGGAAACATAAGAAATTCTTTGTCATCTGACTCATGGCTATCACAAATATAAATAATTGGATAGCCTTCTCCCCTGTATTCATCAATCTTTTCCTTGATAAAGCCAACTATTTTTCTTCCGGCATCTCCGGTTTCCAGGACAGCGCCCTCAACTATAAAATCTTTTAACATATCAATTACTAATAAGGCTTTCATCTATCTTCCTCCTTTTGGGTACTTTGGTCTAGAATGTATTATTGGTTATTTCGAACTTGTCACTTGTGACTTCCATTCAATTCTCCACCTTGATTGTATCCTTTAGACGATCAAATGCTAATATAGCGCCTGCCGGTTTTATGAATTTGATGATATTATTTCCATACCCAGGATACTTCCTTATACCTTCGGTACATTTCGTCAGATACCGCAATTGTTCTGCCGTCTGAAAATTCCACAGCAAATTGATCCATTTCTTTATTGATCAGCATGAACGGCGCAATTTCATGGGTAAGAGGGAAAGTAGCATTTTGACTGTAGGCAATTTTTTGTGTTGTATCATGTCCTCCGGAATGCCACCAAATTCCCGCATTCATACCCTCACGGCCTGTTCTTTCAAGGCAGTCAATATTAAATTTGCCCCAGTAATTTTGCTCTTTTGAAAAAATATAGTTACTTCTTTCACCCTTCATAAAAACTATTGTTTCGCCTGTCACA
>CAYYHH010000391.1:570-1966 GCA_964471645.1 uncultured Oscillospiraceae bacterium | reverse complement strand
GTGCATCCACGTTTTGCACAGGCATATTACTATTTAGGCTACGATTACCTGAATCTGGGGCTGTATCAAAAGGCGGCCCTGGTCTGGAAGGAATTTATCAAAAGGAGCAACAACCCTAAGGACAGAAAAGAAATAAAGCACCGTTTGACCCAGTTGGAACAGCCTCTTACCATTGAAAAGGGATACAACAGCGTATTGTCCGGGCGATGGGAGGAAGGAATAGATATTCTGGAGCCGTTTCTCTCCACCAATTTCAAGGAATGGTGGCCTTTGCACTACTACCTGGGAGTAGCTTATGCAAGGACAGGACAAAGCAACAAGGCGGTAGCCGGCTTTAAAAGGGCCTTGGGAATAAACGGTTCTCATGTAGAGAGCATGATGGAGCTTGCAGATATTTACGGCAAGAGCAAAGATAAAGAAAATGAGCGGAAATACAGAGAGAAGGCAGAATTGATCCTGTCCCGGATTTCCGACAAGAAACAAGACGAAGGAGACGAAAGCTGATATGAAACAAATGATGACCGGCAATGAAGCAATCGCCAGAGGAGCCTACGAGGCAGGGCTGAAGTTCGCATCTGCCTATCCCGGTACTCCCAGTACCGAAATACTTGAGAATCTGGCTAAATATAAAGATGAGTTATACTGTGAATGGGCCCCAAACGAGAAGGTGGCACTGGAGGCTGCTATCGGGGCATCGATTGCAGGCGTCAGATCCCTGGCGGCAATGAAGCACGTTGGTGTAAACGTTGCCGCCGACCCGCTTTTCACCTTCGTCTATACCGGTGTTACCGGAGGTTGTGTGCTGGTATCGGCCGATGATCCGGGTATGCACAGTTCCCAGAACGAACAGGACAACAGAAATTATGCCACGGCGGCCAAGGTGCTGATGCTGGAACCTTCAGACAGCAGCGAGGCCAAGGACTTCACCAAGCTGGCATTCGAACTGTCCGAAAGATTCGATACACCCGTCATGCTTCGAGTGACGACGAGGATTTGCCACAGCAAGAGCATAGTGGAATTATATGACAGGGCAGAAGCGGAGCCAATAGCTTACGAGAGGAATATTACAAAATATGTAGCCACCCCCGCCAACGGCAAGAAGCTTAGAAGGTCCCTTTCCGACAGGTTGAAGGCCATGGAGGAATATTCCAACAAAGGAGTAATCAACAGAGTCGAATACAACGGCAGCGATATCGGCGTCGTCTGTGCCGGCGTTGCCTACCAATATGCAAAAGAGGTTTTCGGTCCGGAAGCATCGTACTTAAAGCTGGGCATGACATATCCCATGCCGATAGATCTGATCAGGGAATTTTCCCAAAAGGTGAAAACCCTCTACGTTGTGGAGGAAATGGATCCCTATATGGAAAACCATCTTAAGATGGCCGGCATCAAGTGT
>CAYYHH010000391.1:0-560 GCA_964471645.1 uncultured Oscillospiraceae bacterium | reverse complement strand
ATGGCAAAGCTGATCTTAAAGCAATGCTCGACAAGATAAAAGCGGCAGGTATCAGTTGCATCGGAAAAGATGTGATTCCCGAATACGATGAACTGAATACCGACATTATTCGTCAGGCGGTATTCGGCACAAAGACAGAAAGCCTTGAGTCGGACATCAAGGCCGTAATGCGTCCGCCGACTCTCTGCGCCGGCTGTCCCCACAGAGGCTTTTTCTACGCTCTCAGCAAAAAGAAAAATGTGATGATCACCGGAGACATCGGGTGCTATACCCTGGGTTCGGCACCGCCTCTTTCCTCAATGGACACTTGCTTCTGCATGGGTGGGAGCATAAGCGCAGGCCACGGAGCCGCAACGGCGTTCAAACACACGGGAAGGGACACGAAGGCGGTGGCCGTGATCGGAGACTCTACCTTCTTCCACTCAGGGATAACCAGCCTGATGAATGTGGTATACAACAAGGGAAACTGTGTAACGGTGATTTTAGATAACCGCACCACGGGTATGACCGGGCACCAGGAAAATCCGGGGACGGGACAGACCCTCATGGGCGAAGGGGCC
>CAYYHH010000390.1:0-1982 GCA_964471645.1 uncultured Oscillospiraceae bacterium | reverse complement strand
TCGATGTAATCTTCCTGCCCGGTTATTATCAGGAAGCGGGACTCGTTATCAAGCAAGCAAGAGATTTAGGTATAACTGCGCCCGTTTTGGGAGCAGACGGATTTGATTCCCCGGTCCTGTTGGAACTGGCCGGCGAAGAGGCTCTGAACGATGTATACTTCTCAAACCACTATTCTTCACTGGATGAAGATCCGCTGGTCAAGGAATTCATCGGCGCTTTTAAAGAAAAGTACAATGCAGAACCCAATGCTTTCCACGCTCTCGGCTACGACCTTGGCAAATTCATTGCAGACGCGATAGAAAGAGCGGGCTCCACCGATCCTGAAGCTGTTAAAGATGCACTTGCCTCAACGAAGGGATTTGTCGGAGTAACCGGATCCTTCGATATGGGTGCTGACCACAATCCCATCAAGGCAGCGGTTGTTATCGGTCTCGTTAATGGAGAGCAGGCAAGCAGTGTCAAGGTTGAGCCTAAATAAAGGGAACCCGGACTAAGTAAAATCGAAACAGGATCGGAACATTTACAAAATTACAAAATAAATTATCAGTATATTTGACACGAGTAACAAAAAAATGTATTATATTTAGGTTAGGGCAACAAAGCTCTAACCTAAATTTTTATTAACGGTTTTAGTTTATTCATAAAGCTCATTTTTCGGTGGAGGTACAAATTTTGGATCAATTTTTACAACAGATGGTAAACGGCATCTCGCTGGGGAGCATTTACGCATTGATTGCCTTGGGCTATACCATGGTCTATGGAATCATTAAGCTTATTAACTTTGCTCACGGAGATGTGTATATGATCGGAGCCTATGTTGGATTTGCAGTGACAACATATACGCGATTGGGGTTTTTTCCTGCACTCATTATTTCTATGGTAACGTGTGCAGTGCTTGGTGTTCTGATAGAAAGGATTGCCTACAAGCCCTTGAGAGCTTCTACTAGGATTGCGGTGCTGATTACCGCCATAGGGATGTCTTTATTTATTGAATATGTAATGATGTTTTTCGTAGGGGCAGAGGTTCGTTCCTATCCCAGATTGATGGTCAACAAGGTCTTCCATTTTGGAAATGTGGTAATCAATACTCAGCAGATATATATAGTAATTACTGCGGTGGCGCTGATGATATTGCTCCAGTTCATCGTGCATAGGACTAAGACAGGGAAAGCCATGAGAGCGGTATCTATTGACAGAGATGCGGCACAGCTTATGGGCATAAAAATTGACAATACGATTTCATTTACTTTCGCTATAGGTTCTGCTTTTGCCGGGGCGGCAGGGGTGCTGGTAGGAATCTATTATAATTCTATCGATCCTTTAATGGGTATTATGCCAGGACTCAAGGCCTTTATTGCAGCGGTTTTCGGAGGTATCGGCAATATTCCCGGTGCGATGATAGGCGGAGTTGCCATCGGTGTTATGGAGACCTTGGTTTCCGGTTATGGCAATTCCATGTACAGGGATGCGGTGGTGTTTGCCTTTCTCATAATAATACTTATACTCAAGCCTTCCGGGCTGCTTGGTAAAAACGTTAGGGAGAAGGTGTAAACATGAAAGTATTATCGAAGAAAAATTTATTGATACTGGGTGTTCTTGCGCTTGTATATGTAGTTGTCAGAGTTTTAATAAATGCCAAGGTCATTAATCCGTTTTATGAGATCACTCTTGCCCTTATATGCATCAACATTATTTTAGCCGTAAGCCTTAATCTGGTTACCGGATTTACCGGCCAGTTCTCTTTAGGTCATGCGGGCTTTATGTCCATAGGAGCCTATACGGGAGCGATAATAAACATGGAGATGAACTCCATGACGGGCTTTATGGCAGGCATATTTGCCGGGGCCCTGGCCGCCGCTGTGGTAGGAATCTTAATCGGCATCCCTACTCTGCGCTTGAAAGGCGACTATCTGGCAATTGCTACCTTAGGCATGGCGGAAATCATCAGGGTTATTTTCCTTAACCTGGAGATTACCAACGG
>CAYYHH010000389.1:0-1985 GCA_964471645.1 uncultured Oscillospiraceae bacterium | reverse complement strand
GCCTGATTTTACATCAACGGCATTATTGCTATCGATGTCGGCGAAGCTTCCCGGGGGGATGGGAAACAGACTGACCAGCAATGTAAGCAGCAGTAATAAAGCTAAAGTCTTTGAACTTGATGCTTTATAATTAAACAATTTGCTTTTCATTTTAAACTCTCCTTTCATACTTTCGTAAAACTTGCTGCCACATCCTTTGTTTTCGGCTAAAAGATCTTGAAAATCAGATATGTGACAAGCTTGAAAATCATCATTTGTATTTATTAAAAAGGCCGCCTGGAACACTTATGTTTCCATCGCGGCCGGACTGCCATGCCAAGCATTGTTCGCTCGGCCAAAGGCTCCAAAGCTTTGCGCCCCTCCTTTTAAGAAGGTTTGCCAAAATTACAAATCATTCACTTGGTATAATTTGCAATATGTTTACCCTTTAACTGAACTGATAAACACTTTCCTGACATATGTTTGAATTTTCTGATATATATCGTGTTTTTACCCCATTTTTGACGCTGATCCGCATGACTAGAGCTTCTTCCGGAATTATTTTGATGAATTGATATTTTTTATGGATGATGCTATGATTCTATAATCGGAGTTAATGAAATCGACCCAGAAATGGAAGCGCCATTAGTTATGAAAATTATAAAGAAAAAACTCAGTATTAAAGAAGTTATGGCTTTGATTGCAATCGCTGCGGGTGTTGTTTTCGTTGCGGTTGCCCTTTACCTGGAGTCGGCTGATTATCCATGGGGGCTTTTGTTCGGAACCGCATCTCAAAGTGAGGATTCTCTGCCCGATCCCCCCGACTTGATACTTGACAGGGAGGATTCGAATTCTCAGATAGTAGTATTGGATGATATAGGTTTGCAGGGCGAATACGAAGAAAACGCAGCAGCCGGCCCCCTCCCCGGAGACGAGGCCTTTACGGCAGCGGCCTCAGAGGCAAAAAAATATGTAGTTATAGGATCATTTAAAATTCCGTCTTTGCGCATATCCCAAAACCTTCTTGAAGGCACCGGCAGGCAACTTAAATATGGTGTGGGATACGTGCCCGGCACCGCTGCTCCCGGGGAAAAGGGCAATTGCGCCATTGCCGGTCATCGATCCTATCCTTTTCGTTATTTAAACAAATTATCTGCCGGAGACAGTATAATTATTAAATCTGCCGGAAATGTGTACACCTACAAAGTCTATGATAGTTTTGACGTGCTTCCCGAAGAAACATGGGTGTTAAACAGTGTCGACGGAGAGGATTCTGTGCTGACGATAATTACTTGCACTCCATACCTGGTCTCCAGTCATAGGTTGATCGTGCGTGCAAGGCTTGCGGATTCTTAATCTGCTTTGAACAAAATATCTCCCAAAAGCGAATTATTCGACAAATAGTTATTGACAGAACTTTCTATTTAATGTATTGTCTTGTTAAGAATATCAATTTAGTGATGACACACGATAATAGCAAACTTGTCGAAAGGCAAGGACGCAAAGCCAAAGGTCTAAGGTCTTGATACAAGACTAGGACAGCCGGTTGCCGAAAGTTTTCATTTTTATTTTACATGCAAACTTCATTCGGCAAGCGGAATGAAGTTTTTTAATAAATCGAAAGGGCAAACCTGTCTAAAGGCAGGGGCGCAAAACTATGGGTCTAAGGTTGCTGCGGATAAACCGCAATGATTATGACAGCCGGTTACCGAAAGTATTAATGGCAGGTCCTCACTCCATTTTACTTTCACAGCAATACCTGCGGTAGAATGAAATGGAGGAAAGGATCAATGAAAAACAGAAGATTACATAAGTGCCTTATCTGTTTTGTCGCTTTAACTCTTTGCCTGTCTTTCTGGGTAGTCGGCTCTTACGCAGCTTCCCCTGATAGTCCGGCAATTGAACAGGTAAAAGAACTTACCCCGGCTGAAAAAGAGATAGCCGATTTCAAGTCGGAAGTTATCAGATTAGTCAATGTTGAAAGAGAAAAATCTAAAATTATCCCC
>CAYYHH010000388.1:0-1997 GCA_964471645.1 uncultured Oscillospiraceae bacterium | reverse complement strand
TCCTTGCATGTGTTTTTACAGTACTCTCACTGATAAACAAAGCCCCGGCAATTTCGCGGTTGGATTTGCCTGAAAGGATTAGCTGCAATACCTCCTGCTCCCGGACGGTCAGCGGATCAAGAGTTTTAATTTGACGGGCGGAGATTAAGGTATTGACGAAAGACAATGCGCGATAAAAGAAAGAAAATGACTTTTTGGAAGAGGCCTCCGCTTTTTTTGCCGCGAGCCGTCAGAAGTATGATAGGGAGAGCGAATGAAGCTCATCGCAATTAAGACCGAAAATGGCAAATTGACGGGCGAAATTGCGTTTTATTGCAGGGTATTAAAGGTTTCTCGCTAAGGGTTCTATCCAATATTTCTGGCTTTTGATAATATTGAGCCTTTGTTTTTATCCCATATAACAATGAAATTATCAGCAGATACCGAAACAATATATTCTTGAAACGAGTGTATAAAGTGAATTTCCTTTGTGGCCTTGAAAAAATGGTAGCTGCTAAAAGAGTTGATTTCTCAAAAGCGTAGATGTTTTTATCAACACCTCCGAAATACACCTGATAATTTAGTCTTTCTTTTTCAAGCTGATCAATAGCGAAAAACACTTTATTCTTTAAATCGTATCCAATAATAAGAATAGTTTCCCCCCAGTGAACAGTTTGATAAGTGATGAATGGCTTGAGCATACAAATAATTACTTAAAAAAAATACGGGGAGATTGAACTCGTTCAGCTAAAGCTGAACATCGGAACTTCGGTGGAGGACTCTACCCCCACCGAAGCAGGTATAAGGAACCCCCACTTATAGAAGTGGGGGTCTCATGAATTAGATGAATGCTCATTCCCCATTATGGCTGTTTATTAATGCCAATCGTGCATTTCTTCCAAGGACAGGTAGCATAAATTCATAAAACCCAAACTGCTTGAGCTTTTGAGTAAGCTCTATAGGATATGCTTCCAGGTTGGACGAAAGCAGAGTTTGTGTTTCGCTTTCGTTTAATTCAAGTGTATGTCTTGAATTTGCCTTGATAGATTTATTATGCGGACATATTTCCTGACAGCGAAGACATCCGATCAATGTATGATGTGAGCTTTGAGATATCCAATCCGGGAATGGCTGCTTGTTTTCGTTATGTAAGGTCAGGCACTTCTCGGCGTTAATAACCGAATACTGATCGATAGCTCCGGTGGGACAGTTTTGTTTACATAATTCGCAGGATTCGCAGCTATCTAAAAAAGCAATCGGGTATAAGGTATCCTCACAGGGAATATTTGTGTAATAGGCGCGTAGATTAAAAAAACTGCCAAATTCATTAGTGTAACAAATATTATTGCGCCCATATTTCCCGAGACCGCTGTAAACAGCTAAAAGCTTTTGCGATATACCCTTCGCATGAGCGGTTTGATAACCCTGCACTGCTGATTTTAATATGTCGTTCAGTTTTTGGCTCTGCTCAGCATCGTCAAGATATGTTGGTGGTATTGGAATTGTAGCTTGTTTGCCATTATCATTCAAAACTACTTGTGCAGGTTCGCTGGGATAGGCGACAATCAAAAATGACAGTGGCTCAAACGAAATATCAGGCGGTTGGTGATTGTGTAAATGTTTTATGGTATTTTCAATAAATGCGGTGCTGGTTCTTCTGGTAGGAAGATCATCATATATTTCGGTTATTTGTGTAATGAAATGATAAGGCAAAAATGCAGCAGGAAACCCTGAAGACTTAAGTTGATTCAAAATGTCTGTACTGATACAATTTTCTTGATTCATAAGAACTTACCTCACTATCTCAAAATCAAGGTAAATATAGCCACCGGATTTCAAAGCGTCAGCTGCTTTCTTGTAATCCATGTCTGTCTCTATGTTAATCATAATATTGCCAGCTAGAACAACAACATCGTATATGATAGGGATTTGCTTATCCTATAATCAGAATAACACATCAAAATTGATAATTTGGAAGTAATAAAACGATCCAGCATATTTTATTTTAATAATGCTGA
>CAYYHH010000387.1:0-2002 GCA_964471645.1 uncultured Oscillospiraceae bacterium | reverse complement strand
ATCAAAGTAAACAGTTTCCCGATTCGATGCCACATTGTGGTTTACCTTCCGCCGGAATCAAGGCCTACGTAAACCACAAAAATGGTCAAAGGGGCGAAACTGTTTACTTTTCGGCAGCGAAGTAAACAGTTTCCCGATTCGAAGCCCCATTGTGGTTTACTTTCCGACGGAATCAAGGCCCATGTAAACAGTTTTTCGGATTGGGACATTGACCGTAACTAAAATGTAATTTGAGCCTGATGAGAATCCGTGGTATATTTGAATTAATTAACAAGAATGATGTTGAAAATTATCGAATATTATCGGATACAACATTATCGATATTCTTCACATGCGGAGGCTTTATGAACAGAATCAAAGACTTTATTTATGATAAAAACGACCTATTGATTGCTCTGCTCATTGTGGTGGCAGCCGCCTTTGTAATTATCTCGAGAGTCGATGTCATAATGGCTTATCCGACTTCCTTAGCGGCAGAAGCAGAGGCGGAAAACGGTAAGATCATAGCTGTCTCTCCCGACACTTCCGCAAAGCCCCCGAAGGCAGATAACTCTGACGGCCAGGGCGGTGAAGAAACTCCCCAGGCTCCCGACGAAGGCGAGGAAGGCAATGGAGAAGCCGAGGATCCCTCCACCGGCGATGCCCCCACAGTCGATCCGCCTGCAGGGCAGATATCTATATACATAAAATCCGGGGCCACCGGCAGTGAAATAGCGCAGTTGCTGATCGATTCCGGCCTTATTGACAGCAAGCAGATCTTCTACGATGCCGTTACTGCAGCCGGCGCAGATACCAGACTGCAGGCAGGCAATTTCAAAATACCGCCGGGAGCAACCCCTGCTGAAATCGTGCGAATTATAACAAAATAGTTTAACTTATTCATCCAGTAAAAGTAAAACTTTGTCAAGGTTTTTTTGTTGTTCCTCGCTTAGCATAGATCTCAATCCTTTTAGTGCAGATATTTGTTTCTTGTATTGCTCTGTATCGGTCCTCATTGTCTTCTTCAGTCGCCTTATTTCCGACACTAACGCATCATCCTTTTTATTCCTGTATTCGTCAGCCATTTCTAAAGCCGCGTCAACGGAATCCTGCGAATTGTCCTCTAAACCCAGCTGAGCGGCCAATTCAGAAAGCATCTGTTGATTCAAATCCATACACGTAACCATCCTTCCCTGCATATTATAATATATTCTATATTATGATTATGGTTTACGGAGGGTACATATGAATCCTCAGCTTCTAATTATATTAATTCTGGCGCTGAGTCCCGGAGGCAATAAGATCAGTCTTTCACAGCTGAAGAACATTCCCCCGATGCATCCGCCGCGATTTCCCACGCCTCCTCCTTTGCGGTTTTCCACGCCTTCTCCATTGCGATTTTCAACGCCGCCTCCGCTGCGATTGCCTAAAGGCCCTGCATACATAGATACATTTAAGATGGAGCTGGCGCTGGATCGAATGCGCTCAATCACCGATGCTCTCAATAAGATCAATAGTCTTAATTATGCACAAAAGGTCCCCGGACCCAAAGGCAAATTGCCGTCGGTCGACAGAATCAAGGATTCTTTAGATGCAGTAAGGGGATTTTTGGCTGAGGGAAAGCAGAGCGAACAAATAGATACCATATCCAATACCCTCTCCGGAGTTAAAAAGTTGGGTGACATGGATGAGTTGATCTCAGCAATGGGGCCTATCCTGTCCATGATTAAAAATTCAGATCAGAAATAGTCCCTGTTTATGTGAGCTTCTAGAGATTTTCCGACTAAATGACCTGCTTGCTTCGAAATATGCAGGCAGGTCTGATTTTGCAGTAGATTTCAATAAGGAAAGAAAAGATTCGAACATCCGCCGAGATAGGATGTTTGGAAGGTTAAACCATTCACATTTTTTATTTGTGAAATGGTTTACTTTCTTGCAATTTATAAACCATTCTTTCAATGGATGCCGCTTTTGGATTAGGGTCATAAACCATAACTTGTGATTTTTTGTCTATTGGATTATT
>CAYYHH010000386.1:0-2023 GCA_964471645.1 uncultured Oscillospiraceae bacterium | reverse complement strand
ATGACACGAGGACAGATAATTCATGTATTCGATTTTTAATTGGGTGACTACATCCTTGTCTGTAAAGGAGAAGCAGACAGGTTTCTTATTTCCGGCGGAAGCTGTGAAGTCAGTAAGCGCAAATGTATCTTCGATAATACATAAATTAAATGAATTTGTAAGGTTGCCGCGTCTGGGGAGATAATATGCGTGATACAATCCGGAAGAACATAGAGAAAAGAAACCTTTCAAGTCATTTGCAAAGGAACTGAATGAATGGTTGTATATGAAGAAAATGTTTCGATTGCGGGCCAGGAGCTTATGGAGTTTTGAAATCCACTGATCGTAGAAAGGACCTTTTTCCAAAAAATCATCGGTATCAAGCCCTATCATTATATAGACATCTTTTTCTTCACTACAGGCTAAAGCAACATCGAGGAAATTCAACAGAGCGCTTTTCTTTTCCTTTTCACCTTTGATTATGCCGACTTCGCTGAATGAATCAGGAATGTTCAAGCTCTCGAGGCAGCTGTTTTGTGGGGCGGAAGAACGCATTGAAAGCCAATCTTTGACCGTTCCGTGCATTTTATCCTTTGTAAATATGATCCCGGGGCTGTAATAGCCGAAAAAGATCTCGATATTCTTATAATCTGCGTTTTTATCGGAAGAAATTATATAGGAAACTATATTATTTAAATGATCCGAGCTTTTGTTGAGCGACCTCCCTCCCGTGTTCCAACGACTTACAAGAGAAGGGTCTACATGTATTCCTTTAGCAAGATCTTTTACATTGATATGCAAGTGTTTCAACAACATTGATAACCGTGTGGAAGCCATTTTTCATCAACCCATTCTATATTAATTATCGATCCGTAATTTGAAGTAACTATGCTATAATGCTTTTAAAAAATTATAACGGTATGTCATTTTTTTGTCAATATTAAATGACTGACAAATGACAAGTATGTATTGTAAAACTTGCAAAAAAGCTGAATATTAAATACAGCAGGAAAGGGGGGGTTAGTTTGTCTCTGAAGAAAACGGAAATGGGATTAAAGCAAAATTATTTGGTAACGCAGACTGCTCTTTCCCAAAATGAAGCATCCGCTTTGGTAAGGAAAAAATTTTTTGTTATCCGGCCTCAAATCGTGTCAATGGAAATTTGCTATGTTCCCTGTTGGTGGGTAGTACTTGATTTCAACGTGACCTTTTTCAGCAAAAAGAATAAGTTTGAAGGAAGGTTGGAATTCATTGTCGATGAAGTCAAGGGATGCGGTGTAATAGAAGATGCCGTAAAAATAAAGCTCGATAAGAAAAAGATTGGGTCTGCCGACTTGGTACCGCGAAAACTCAGCCGGGAGCAGGCAGAGAAAAAGGCGATAATCGAGGCCAGATGGAAAGTCGTAATGGCAAAATACAAAAGACCTCCGGAAGTAGAAATCGTAAATACCAGGGAATTTTACAGGCCATATTACGAGGTGGAATACACCTACGGCAAAGAGATTATGAAGCAGTGGATACCTGCGGACAGCTATGGCAATTATTTTGTCTATCGATAATCAGAGCGCGCCGAGTGGATTTAACGCCCGGCATCCCCGATTGAAATAAGAAAGGAAAATAGAAATGAACAAGAATCTCATTGCAGAAATGACCCTCAGTGACTTCAGAGAATTTGTCAAAGAGTCCGATACGGCGATTTTTCCCGTGGGCGCCACAGAAGGCTATGGACTTCACCTGCCGCTGGGTTCCGATTGGCTTGTTACATATGAAATCGCCCGTCAGGCCGCCAAAGAAGCTGGCTGCTTTGTCGCTCCCCCTGTCACTTATGGGTTTTCGGAAGACCTGATGTGCTATCCGGGCACTCTTTCTGTTTCTACCATGACTTTGATATCGGTTTATCGGGATGTAGTGCAGAGCTTGCATCGTCAAGGAATAAAAAAAGTACTTTTTCTTTGCGGACATGTCAGCAACATAGGTGCCGTAGATCAGGTCGCCATGGAGATGAAAAAAGAGCTGGGAATGGAATGTGCAATCATAGATTGGT
>CAYYHH010000385.1:0-2031 GCA_964471645.1 uncultured Oscillospiraceae bacterium | reverse complement strand
AAAGGCGTTTCTACGCATAAACTTCAAAGCTGAGGTTTTCATACATCATTTGGCTTTTGAAAAGTATTATGCCATAAAGTCCAACGATCGGATCGAGTACATCGGCCTCGATGACGATTTGTTGGGCCACAGACAGATCGTTCTTACCTCTGACCGGTTTTTTATAGCGAAGGGCATCCAGCTGTTTTCGAATGTTACTCATAAGGGGGCCATACCTGCATCCAATTCCGGGTTGATGAAGCAACAATGCGGAAAGATGATAGATGACGATTTCGTTCACGAGCAAAATCTTTTAATTGAGGAAGGTGATAAGATCATTTTGGTCACCGGCTGCGCTCATAACGGGATTGTCAATATAGTCAATCATTTCTATGAACTCAGGGGATGCATGCCGGATTATGTAATAGGGGGGTTTCATCTTTCGAGCCGTACAGGTAAAGGGGAAAGATATGAGGATCCCGAAACCATTTCTGAGATCAGCAATTATTTACTGGATACGAAGGCAAAATATTACACAGGCCACTGCACGGGCGTCGGGCCATATGAACATTTGAAAGCCTTAATGGGACAGTGCATCGATTATATCCATGCAGGCAGCGAGATAGAAGTAAACAATTAAATAACATAAAATACAAAGGAGCTAACACTATGAGCGAAACATGCAATCAAAACTGCAGCAGCTGTTCTGAAGACTGCGCAGACAGAAAAGAACAACCCGTTGACTTTACGGCAAAGCTTAACGAAATGAGCACTGTCAAAAAAGTTATCGCGGTGGTAAGCGGCAAAGGAGGGGTCGGCAAATCACTGGTAACCTCTCTATTAGCTGTTACTATGAACAGGATGGATTTTAATACGGCCATTCTGGATGCCGATGTAACAGGACCTTCAATTCCCAAGATGTTCGGCCTCAAGGAAAAGGCAACCAGCAGTCAGTATGAAATTTATCCTGTAAAATCAAAGACCGGAATCGATATTATGTCCGTCAATTTACTCTTGGAAAACGACACCGATCCGGTTATCTGGAGAGGTCCGGTCATTGCCGGGGCAGTCAAACAATTTTGGACTGATGTTCTTTGGGGAGATGTGGATTTCATGTTCATCGATATGCCGCCGGGGACGGGCGATATTCCGTTAACGGTATTTCAGTCCATCGCGGTGGACGGTATAATAGTCGTTACATCGCCTCAGGAACTTGTGTCAATGATAGTGTCTAAAGCGGTCAGAATGGCCGAGAAAATGAACATTCCGGTTATAGGTCTGGTGGAGAACATGTCGTATTTCAGTTGTCCTGACAATGGCAAGGATTATCATATATTCGGAGAAAGCCATATCGATGAAATAGCTGAAAAACACGGATTGAAAGTACTTGCTAAAATCCCCATCGACCCCAAGTTTTCCGCGGTAAGCGACAGAGGCATGATAGAGCTCTTCGAAGGCAATTGGGTGGATCCGGTTGGAGAGGTTTTATATAAAATGATAGAAAATCCGGTTGAAAGTAAAAGCTCGGAGGGATATAAAGATATATACTCGAAGGATAACGGGGAGGCGAGAAAAATGTTAAAAATTGCAGTAGCAAGTGAAAATGAAATGGTTACCGAGCACTTTGGCCATTGCACCAACTTCAATATTTATGATGCAGAAGGCGAAGAAATCGTAAAGAGCGAATCTGTTGATAATCCGGGGCACAAGCCGGGCTTTCTTCCCAACTTTCTCAATGACCTGGGCGTTAATGTGATAATATCGGGAGGCATGGGCGGCGGTGCCATTGAGATCTTTAATGAGAAAGGCATAGAGGTTATAGTCGGTGCCGGCGGTATAGCCGTAGATGCGGTCCGTGCATACCTTAAAGGGGAATTGGAATCCACAGGATCTGTATGCCACGAACATCAGCATCATGACGAGTGCGGCCATTAAATTTTTGCCGGTCGAGGCCGGTCGAAAATAATAATCGAGGGACGGGGTGATTGACGCCTCGCCCTTTTTTTATTGTAATCATCAGCGTCTGACTTAGGGTACCATATTGGAATTATG
>CAYYHH010000384.1:0-2034 GCA_964471645.1 uncultured Oscillospiraceae bacterium | reverse complement strand
GCGGCCTGCGCAGCGTTTGCTTATACATTCATGCTCAATAACACGGAACGGCTCCTGGGGGCCGCAATGATTTCATTGTTCTTTGCCCTCAATCAGCTCGATTCGGGGTTGTCATTATTATCCGGGATTTTTAGCAAGACATATTTGGCATCGCTTATCCTTGGCACCTGTATTTGTCTTTCTCTTTATGAGGCTGATGATTTTTCAGCTACAGAAGACAAGCCGAAAGCAAGCCTTAATCCGGCTCTTAAGCTGACGCTGTATTTCTTTGTTGCCCATTACTTCGTGGAAATATTTTATACTTATTTACCGGGGGCATCGTCGTCGGCAGCTATGGTCGCTAACGGGGCCGTGGGTATTTTAGTTGTCTGCCTTGCGGTGGCATTGCAGCTTATCACTCGCAGAAGCGTCTGGAATATGTGCAATCTGTTTTTTATCGCAATCATATGCACTTACGCACTGTATTTTATGCCCGAAGGAACGGCATTAAGAGACCTTGCCCGCTTTATCCACGGCTTTGAACAAATGGGATACATTGCGGCATATTACCTTCTTGGCTGTGTTTTTAAAAAGCACGGAGATTTTCGCATCTTCAAGCTATGCCTCGTTACAATTTTGCCGGTGAGCATGATTTCCTATGTGATTCCCGGTGCCATTTCTGCTTACTCGCCCGATTCCTTGCCCCTTGTGGCTACGTTGACATCCGGAGCAGTATTTATCGTATTTATACTGTTGTCTCCAGCCTACTCAAGATATCTTTTCTACGCGGAATGGTCTGACGATTTTCACTCCATTGATATGACCGAGGCAGTTCGGAAAGTGGAGCAGTCAGATGCTCTGGAGAATCTTAAGCTCACGCCTCGCGAAAAAGAAGTTGCCGCATTGCTTTTACATGGGAAGGATGCAAAGCAGATTGCAGAAAAGCTGGAAATCAGCATTCATACCGCCAATTTTCATATCAAAAATCTTTATAAAAAGTTGAATATCAGCAACCGATCGGAGTTGTTTGCCCGGTTTAACTCCCATGGTCTTTCACCAAGTACATAAAAGACCGTCCCTTTATTTGTTTGAAAAAGCCTGCTTGAAAAAGGCCTGGAGCATTACACATATCATATTTTGGAGGAGCCATGAGGCATCCCCATGAGATGCTGATAGAACAACAACTTTTGACGCACTTATTGGTAAACACTGCCTTGACTTCGGTCAGGGTTTTATTTATGCAAATTGACTTCGATCAGGTCTTTATTTATGCAAATTGACTTCTATTAGGTCTTTATCTAAATAAACTAACTGCGGTTGAATTTTTATCTATCAAATTTAGGCACGCTTTTTTTACAGACTAACTTCGGTTGAATTTTGAGATATAAAATATTTTCGGCTAGGTTTTTTACAAACTAACTTCAGTTAGGGTTTCATTTATACAAATGAATTATAGTTAGGGCTTTATTTATGAGAACCTACCACGATTAGTAGCTATTAAAGACAAGCTGATTTTTTTAGAATAAGGTAAAGGTAGGAGGGATTGTCATGAAAGAGAACGCTGCATACACTTCGGTGACTGAAACGATCATGACATTGACACCGCGGGAAAAAGAGGTTTTCCATATGCTTCTTGAAGGCATGAAGGCTAAAGAAATCGCAGCAAAAGTTTCTATCAGCATTTGGGGCGCAAACTACTTTATCAAACAGATATACCGGAAACTGGGTGTCAATAGCAAAACCGAGCTGATACTACGGTATTATGATTTCCGTCAGCCATAAGATCTTAGGCGGATAGTCCGTATGTATTTACCTTACCTTTTACCTTATTTTGACCCATGAACCGAAGTATTAAGTTAATTAAAAAGGGATTCGGGAAATGCAGGGGGTGGTTAAACTGTTTTTTATGCTGACCTACCACAATTAGTAGCTATTTAAAGCTAAGCAGCCCAAATATAATGGACTAAAAATAGGGTTTGACCGCAGACCCTAAAAAAGGAGTGTGAGAAAAAATGAAAAAAGTAAGGATCCTTTTAGCTTTGTCCCTGGTATTTA
>CAYYHH010000383.1:0-2038 GCA_964471645.1 uncultured Oscillospiraceae bacterium | reverse complement strand
TGATCATAACAATGGCACTTTATGTAACAGAATCGAAAATATTATGACCCCGAGTAATGCAAAGGGGTATGTTGCGCCATAACCCGCCGCAGGGTCGTCACTGCCTATGGCATCGACCGCTGCCCCAAGCCCGGGGGTAGAAGTCATCCCCCCGCAGATCGTTCCCACCAGCATGATCCAATTCAACTTAAAGACATAACGCCCCACAAAGAATCCCGCGAGAATAGCCAGGCTGCCGACAACAACGGAAGTCAGTGCCAGGGCTATACCAGATTCTAACAGTGCATCAAAAGCCCGGAATCCATATTTTAAGCCGACGATGCTTAAAAACAGCGACAGTCCAATATCGCGAATAATATTCAGGGCTTTGGGGTCGATTCTGAAGGAAACCGGGCCAATCTTACCGATGTATCCCAGCACCAGACCCATTATCAGAACGCCGCCCGTAGCACCCAGATTGAAAAAGCCGATGGGCCCCAGATAGATTTCTATGCTCCCGACCAGATAGCCGATAAGACAAGTCAGCGTAAAAGCGACCATGCTGAAGGGAGTTTGGGCAATCTGCTTTCCCTTTTCTGATTTTCTGATTTCATCCATTTCCGCGGCAAATTTCTTTTTCTCATCCTCCACATCGATTCTGAAAATCCCCGCAAAAAAATTAACGGCAAAAATCACTATCAATACGCCGAAAGGATAGCCGATGGCATGGCCTACCCCCACCCCGGCTTCGGCATTTATAATATACGTTTCCCTTTGTTCCCGTGTTAAAGTTGTCGTATTTTCCGGCGACAGTTCTCCCGAAGGATCTATCATCCGCAGAATATCTTTTTTTACATTTGCCGGATAGCTGTCATAATTATCTGCATAATCGATAGCTTGGGATTTGACGCTTTCCAAAGCTGCACCCAGACCCGGCGAGCTGGTGAGCGCACCCGTATATACACCGGCGATCTCATATGGGTTGGCATCGTCGATCAAATAAGTTGCACCATATGTACCCAATGCCCCTACAAACGTTATAAGTATTCCGAGGATGATAAACTTCCCGCCGTATTTCTTCAATACAGCCAGCATGTCTTTAGCCGCCAGCAAACCCACTGCTGCTACAAATAAAATCAGAGAGAAATCAAAAAGAAATGTGGTAACCACCCCATCATGGATGAGTTTCGATGCCGCCGCATAGCCGGCTGCTTCCTGCCCTTTTTCTACAATCCTTGCTGAGAATTCATGTATGCCCCAGCCGATAATAAGCCCTGCAAACAAGGTCCCGGAGGTACCGATGTTGAACTTGACAAAACGAATCCTACCCAATAGTAAACCTAAAGAAGCCGTAAAAAAGATCAATACAAAAGGATTTGTAACAGTGCCGATAATATTAAACTTCATAGTGCACCATCCTATTCTATCCGAAGCTTACAAGCTGTTCGAATACTTCAATGGGCAATGACGCCGCCTTCAAAACTCGCTTACTTTAATAAGTCTATATTAATCGATATAATTTTTCTACCCTATGTTTAGAACTTCCAATCATTGATCCTTCGGATACTTTGAATCTTATGAATCCTCTGCCACTTTATAGGCCACCCCTGTCCGAAAATATACAGCAATTTTATGTCTTTGCCGTTGCTTTTGACCCATTCTCGGCTGGCATTTCATTGAAAAGCAACGGTTTGGACCTCTCCAGGGCCGATTCCCGTTGACTGGTTCAAGCCAAATCAACGGGAATCATACCTATTTACACCTTTACCGTTGCTTTTAACCTGTTCTCGGCTGGCATTTCATTGAAAAGCAACGGTTTCGACCTCTCCAGGGCTGATTCCCGTTGACTGGTTCAAGTCAAATCAACGGGAACCAGGCCGGTTTACACATTTACCGTTGCTTTTGGCGCATTCAGGATTAGCTTTTCATAAATGCGCGCTGATGGATAGTGCCGCCATGTGGACAGCCCTATGGGTTGCCGCACAAGGCTTGGGCAACGACAGAACCGTTGCCCACACTCTCCACAGCGCCTGCTGCTGTGCTTGATGGCAGAAGAAGG
>CAYYHH010000382.1:0-2045 GCA_964471645.1 uncultured Oscillospiraceae bacterium | reverse complement strand
TCCGCCGCCGTCTGTTTTGAAACTACCTGCCTGACTTTTTTGGGCTCGAAACTTTCTATGGGCATCCCATTTGCGTCCAGGAGTTCTTTAACCAACCTAGGCTGCATCAACATTCCTTCGTTACCCAATGCGCATACCGCCGTAAGCAGGCTTATGGGTGTTACTGCAATTCCTTGGCCATAGGACATGGTCGCAAGCCCGATAGGCCCCGCAGTCTCAATGTTTTGGAGGATGTTGCCGCCTTCCCCCGGAAAATCTATGCCGGTTTTCTCCATTAGGCCAAATTTTTCCAGGTATTCGTAGTAGGTTGTTAATCCCAGCCGCTGAGATAATTGTACAAAAACCGGGTTGCAGGAATTCTGCACGGCCTCGGCCAGGGTCTGGAGTCCGTGAGGCTTGTAGGACCTCCAGCAGGACAGTTTAGTCCCCGCTATCATTATGCTGCCGGTACAGGTGAAGTTTTCTGCCGGGTTTGTAACTTTCTCTTCCAGTGCGATTGCCGTAGTGATTAGCTTGAAGGTGGAACCCGGCTCATATGTATCACTGACCATTGGATTTCTCCACATATCGTTCCAGTAGGTGAGTTTATCCGTGTCGGAAAGGCTTTCCACATAGGCTGCCTCTGCGGAATCAAGCGGTACTCTTGGATTGTTAGGATCAAATTCCGGCGTGAGGGCCATGGCCAAAACATCTCCGGTCTGCGGATCCATAATTAAACAGAATACTCTCTTGGCCTGGGTATTGGCTTGCACTTGCTTTATACTTTTTTCTACATAGTGTTGTATTACTTCATCGATAGTAAGCACTACGCTCAGCCCGTCTTCCGCCTGAAAGTATTTTTCCACCCCATAGGAAAGGCTGTCACCCGCAACATCTTTATTTTTGATCCAACGGCCCGGTGTCCCCGACAGGTATTTGTCATATTTTAATTCTATGCCTGACAGCCCGCGATTATCATCGGTAGTGCTTCCGAGAACGTGAGCCGCAAATGCCCCAATGGGATAATATCGCTTTACATCTTCGGCTATGGATATGCCTCTGAGTCCGGCTTCACGGATTTTGTCGGCTTTTTCTTTGTCTATGTATTTGGCCACTTTTACAAGGGATTTTTCGGCCGATATTATCTCTAAGACCTTTGACTCGTCCATCTCAAGTATCTCTGCCAGGGCTTTGGCTGTATTTTGTCGTCTTACAATTCCTTCTTCTTCATCTCTTGCGGATTTTACGTCTCCTGGTCTTGCCCAAATGGTGTTTGTTACCGCACTTATAGCCATTTCTTTTCCGTTTCTGTCAAAAACAACCCCCCGCTTTGCAGGTATGGGTGTATCCAAGGTCTGTTGCTCTACAGCCAGCCTGGCATATCGATCGCTTTTTACAATCTGAATCCAGCCGATTCTAAATATCAAACCGGTGCAAATCGTGCATACCACAAGAAAGATAAAGATTATTCTTTTTCTATTTCTATTTGAACCGCTTGCCATAGACTCCCCTTTTGATTTGATTTTATTATTTGATCTTATTTAACATTATCATCGGTTGTTATTTATATTCGATGTGATTGCTCGATATTATTAATTGTTATTGCTGCTTGATATTATCAATTGATTTTGTAATTTGATATTGTCCTGAGTATTATCATTTTATATCGTTATTTGATATTATTGCTCGATATTATCAATTGTTATTGCCATTCAATATTATGATTATCATTTGATATTATTAAACGTATAATATCCGCAACTCACCATATCGCGGATATTTTATCATATGCAGTTAATTCCCGGTATTTTCTTGTTATTTTATCAGCATATACGGTTCGGGGTTTAAATGGCATGAGCCGGCGACGATTATACTGCATATATGCATTTATAATTAAAACATTCTGTAAAAGTGCATTCGTTTATTCGGTTGATTGTTAACTTTTTATATTTATCTGTTTGACTGATTTTTGATTTATTTATCTATCCAGTTGATTGCTGATTTATTTATCTATCCAGTTGATTGCTGATTTACTTTTATTCATCTGTATGGTGGATTGATTGCTT
>CAYYHH010000381.1:0-2082 GCA_964471645.1 uncultured Oscillospiraceae bacterium | reverse complement strand
ATCTATTTTGCCGGTGAAGTATTGGACGTTGACGGAGATACAGGGGGCTATAACCTGCAGTTTGCCTTTTCATCCGCCTATGCAGTTGCCGAAGCCTTGGGTATTACGTCTGCAAATTAACAGAGCAATTACTTATTCAAACCCCCGGACGCAACATCCAAAAAAGCCTCGGTGCTGCACCGAGGCCCCGAACAAGAGTTTTTCTTTATTCTATAATTGATTTGCTGCTTCAAACCCTTCGGAAGTGGCATCCAAAACTCGCCTCGGAGATTTGGCATCGCCAATCGTGTATACCTTCTCAAAGGTAGTTTTCAAGCTTTCGGCAAGCTTGTTGTTTGGCTCGTATCCTACCGCGACAACAACGCTGTCTACTGCAATAGTTCCGTTATCCAAGACAACCTTATCCTTATCCACCGCAACTACTTTTGTATTCAAATGACTGACCACGCCCTTTTTTGTAAGAAAGGATAAGTTGTGACCTATAAATGTTGCTCCATAGTCTTTTCCGATGGTATCAAGCATTTCGATAATATGCACGTTTTTATCCTGAGAGCAAAGATGTTTTGCTGTTTCAGCTCCCACCAGACCGCCGCCTATTACCGCCACCGTCTCTCCCACATCCTCCTTGCCGGTCAGAACATCTTCCGCCATTACCACATGGGCCCCTTCTGCAATCGTGAACTTGGGCTTCTGCTGTGTGGCACCAACGGCAACAATGACCACGTCGGGATTGTATGGTTTGAGTTGCTCAGCAGATGACACATCTTCTAATTCAAATTTTATACCCAATTGCGTCATTTGCCCATATAAATAATCCCTGAACTTGAGGAATGAATCTTTTTCGGGGGGAATTGATAACAGCTCTAATTTTCCGCCTATCCTTGGAACTTTATCCAGCACAGTAACGTCATGTCCGCGCAATTTGCATATTCTTGCGGCTTCAAGGCCGGCAGCCCCGGCACCTATAATCACAACGTTTTTAGGCTCTTCTGATTGACTTATATTCCTCGTCAGCTCGTATCCGGCTCTGGGATTTACCAGGCATTTGGCCCCTTCCCCCACAAAGACCTTATCGATGCAACCCTGATTGCAGGCGATACAATATCTGATAGAGGAGTAATCTTCGTTTTTGATCTTGGATACCAGCTCTTCATCCGCAATCAATCCACGTCCGATAGCTACCATATCTGCTTTTTCTTCGTCTATTATTTCTTCAATTAAATCAGCACTGTTCAATCTGCCTGCCACGATAACCGGTACCGACAACAATTTTTTCATTTCTTGAGCGTATTCCACCAGAAAACCCTGAGGAATAAACATAGGCTGAATAATATACTCCACGCTGTCGTAGCTTGCCGCGGATATACTAACCGCATCCACCCCGTGTTCCTGTGCAGCCAGGCAAACTTGTTTTGCCTCATCAAATTTAAGTCCGTCATCGAGAAATTCTTCAATACTTATGCGAATGATTACCGGAACTTTGCCGTTTACCTCTTTTATAATGCTGTCAAGGATATGCAGGGGGTAGCGCATGCGGTTTCCCAGACTACCTCCGTACTCGTCAGTTCGCTTGTTGCTATGGGGTGACAGAAAGCTGTGCAATAAATAACCGTGGGCGAAATGGACTTCAATCATATCAAATCCAATTTCAACGCAACGTCCTGCTCCCAGTACAAAGGCGTCTGATACCCGGGTGAAATCCTCCGCTGTCATTTCCCGAGGGTCATTAGCCATGATTGCACATGGTATTGCGCTGGGGGCGATGGGTTGTATTCCGGTAACGTCGGCTGTAGCCTGTCTGCCTGCATGGTAAAGCTGTGCCCCCATCAGTGAACCGGCCTGATGTATTTCGTTCACCAGAGTTTTCATCCCCGGAATAAGATTTTCATCATATGAACAAAGTTGTGTTGGAAGACCTCTTCCTTCCGGTGTTACGGCAATCGAGCCGGACATGATAATTCCGACATCATGTTTTGCCCTTTCCACAAGGAAGGCTACAATATTATCGTTTATTCCCCCGCCGAAGGTGGCATGCCCGTTTTCCATGGCCGCCATCATAAATCTGTTTTTTATCTCAAGATT
>CAYYHH010000380.1:0-2109 GCA_964471645.1 uncultured Oscillospiraceae bacterium | reverse complement strand
TATTCCGTTTCCTGCACAACTATCATCTGATCCTCCGGCATTTCCTGGGCAAGTGCAAAGGCTGCTGCCAAGGAGGTATTTCCCGCAGGACCTTTTTCCAAGCCCTCCAGGCTGGCCAACGCCTCCGTCATATAGAACACGTCTCCCTGGGTAATCGTAACATATCTGTCCATATATCTTAAGGGCCTTGCGGCAGATCTTGGTACGTCTGATCTATCCGGCCATGTTGTAAACGGCATTCCGAATCCGGTATGCCCGGTAGTAAATGATTTTTTATTAAATTGACTGTCGGCAGCCATGTGAAGACCGGAAAGATCCACAGAAGCAGCTATCACTTCAGTTGAGGCCCCGGCTTTGATCAGTCCTCTGGCGGTGCCGGTCAAATTTCCCCCGCCTGCATTGGTGCAAACTACAGCATCAGGATCTTTCCCGAACTTCTCCCTGAACTGCATGGAAATCTCATAACCGAGGGTTTCAACTCCGGCTATCCCGAAAGGAGTATAAAGGGATGCGTTGAAATAGCCCGTTTCCTCCAAGAGCAACAAGAATTTGTAGAAAAGTTCGGGTCCGACGGAAAGTTGAACTACTTCCGCACCCAGAGCCTCACACTTCCTTGCTTTCTCAATTATTTCAGGTTGCCCGACACCTTTCGAATCATAGCATTCCTGTACTACGATACACTTAAGACCCGCCATGGCCGACTGGGAGGCTACGGCAGCACCGTAATTGCCGCTGGTCGCGGTAACAACACCTTTGAAGCCCAGCCTTTTTGCATGATACACGGAATTTGCGGCTCTCCTGGCCTTAAAGCTTCCGGAGGGATTAGAGGCTTCATCCTTTATAAATATTCTTGCCCCGTATCCCCGCCTGGCGCATTTCCTTGCAAGAGCGGTAATATTTCTAAGCTCTATGACAGGTGTGTTTCCCACATGGACATCATGCTGGATCTTTTGCATTTCCTCGAGAGTGTACCCTGTCTCCCTCATCATTTTCTCATAATCAAAGGCGATTGAACCGCTTTCGAAGCTGCCGTAATCGATTCCTACGGATTTTTTCATTATTTCCCCTTTGCGGGACATTACGGAATCATAATCGTTTGCCATTGTCATTCTTTGTCACCTCCAAACGCGATATCCCTTACCTGTTCGCTTATTACCAACAGTTCGGGGACAAACCTTCCGTAGTCGTGTTTATAATAAGGCTCCGCCTCCAAAAGGGAACCTGTTTCAACCCTCCCTGTCCTGGTCGTCACCTTTACTTCTTCGCCGATTTCCCCATCCCGGTTCAAATAACCTTTGACCCACATTTCCAGGGGGACATTTTTTGTGTCCTCAGGAACCTGTGGAGCCCTCTCTCCGGGTTCCAAAATGTTCCGATGTATCAAAACCCATGTACCTTTTTTTATCATTTTCATTACCTCCCGGGTTTGATCCCGCCCAAAGCAACTGCATTGTTTTTCGCAACGGCAGCTTAACAAATATGCCATCGATTACCTTATTTAACGATCTTAGCCTCTTCGCAGATCTGATCTCTCATATCGCCCATAATCGCTCTCGGCACCGGTAAAGTCAGCATTGTATGAAGCCCCGGCCTGGCGTTTATGATGTGTGGGATCATATTCACGCACATGGCTATCGTTCCTATCCCCCCCGGAACCTCAGGAGAATTGACCATATTAATATTCGGTGTCCCCTTTATAATGACATAATCCCCCGTCTGCACCCCTACCTGCTCCGGCTCAATCTGCTGTGGGTGATCCATCTCAATCTTGATTTCGCCGTCCACATATCCAAAGCCCTTCATGGCACATCCCGCCACATTGCCGGCCTTTGCAAATCCGTGGGGCGATTTTCTGTCCACATCCGTAACGATTGGATCCATTGACTGTGTAACCTTTTCAACCTTCCAGCCAATTGCGTCGGCTACCATATTTATGGATTCGGGGAAGCCTACATGTCCTGACAGGCTACCGGTGTCCACTCCTTTTGTGAATTCGTCTACGGTAATACCGATCCCCTGCTCTTCCATAACGGCAGGTCCAAATGGCGAAAGACTGTTTACCCTTCTTGCAGTGATGTGATCAACAGATTCACAGCAACCTGTCATAAT
>CAYYHH010000379.1:0-2113 GCA_964471645.1 uncultured Oscillospiraceae bacterium | reverse complement strand
CCTCGGCAGATTTGATTGCGAATTCCCAACCGTTTGATGGCCAACAGCCGGTGCGGCCATAGAATCCGCAATTCATAACCCATGCACAAGGAGAAACCCTCATCGCCGAACCATTGCCCCAACTATTGTAAGGATTGCGGTCATCGGAGTGAATCCAACTTCCAAACCTGCTGCCATATCCGGAATCCGGATAGAGACGTCCCCATTTTTTGTATGAATTTATAAAATCGTCTGATTCACCGCCGTTCATTAGAGCCTCTGCTGTGGCAATGGTCATCACCGTATCATCTGTAAAGAAACAATCATTGCGAAACAAAGGAAATTCTTTGGTTTTGATGTTATCCCACTCATAAACTGAGCCTACGATATCTCCAACAATCGCACCGAGCATTATCTCTGACCTCCTTCCTCCAGGCATCCCTGTGGGTTTCCTTAAGGACAGAATCCCTTTCGAAGCCACTTATAGGCTTGCCCCCACTTAATATAAAAATCAATTTTCTTATACTGTTTTCATTAAATTCTACTCCATCCATTCAGAGATGAATAAAGTATAAAACAGGTACGGTACAGAAGGGTCGCATGCCAAGCGACAAAACCATTTACAGGGATAAGTTTATCATTGCATAATTGTGTAATGCAAGGATTTTAAGACCTTTACCAACGCAGCAAGGTTATACCATTATATCCGCTTTCTCCGGTAAGCCAATTATCTTTTGTAGGGGAAACATTGCTATAAATCCCCGTCTTTACACGCAATATAGGCAATAAAGCCGGCGCCTTACAGGATTTGAGCAAGCTCAGCCTTGTAAACGGTTACGCAGGCAATATTGATCCAACGGGAACCGCCGCCCGCGCCGAAGCGGCACAAGTACTATACAATTTGCTGAAAATGGACAGCAAATAGGCATCTATCACCTTTTTACACCATAGAATAGAAGAGTTAGGAGGGTGATATTATGGATAACGTGATGCAATTCATTCGTCCTGAACTCTTTATCCTGGTCGTGTTTTTATACGCGGTAGGGCTTTTTGTCAGGCAAGGACCATGGCATGAAAATTCTTGGCTGATCCCGTACATATTGCTGGGTATTAGTTTTCTCACTACGCTGGCTTACGTCAGCATTTACCTGGGCGAAGGGTTTTCGCCTCCTGTTATCGTTGCTGTAGTGATACAATCGGTATTGGTCGCCGCCGTAACGGTGTATGGAAATGAACTGATAGAGCAAGTTCGGGACAGGTAATTTGTAGGCTTTCACGATATAGAATTTTGTTTTTTGATGGACATGCCTCCATACGGGCTTTGTTCTGGTCCGGCGCCACATCGCCGAAAGGTAGGGGGTGATAAATAGTCAAATTCTTGAAGTCAGGGACCACATGCGGTACAATGGAAATAAGACCGAATGTGAAAAAGATAAACAATGATTTGCGCCGGTAATAACCGTGAAACCGCCTGAAACCGTTTGTTATATGGGGTAGATGGCCACGAGGCGTCACGGGAGGTGACGACATGGCAAAGGAGAAACAGGAGAAGAAAATAAATATTGCGGTTTCTTTTCTTGCGCTGCTCCGCTCTAAAGATAATATCAATATTCGCAATGTGCGTGCAGGCCGGTTAAAATATATGCTGATCTTCCCCTTGGCACCCGTTTTTGCGAATATGCAGGGAGTGTTGTTCAGTGACTCGGTACAACTTCTCGGCCTGGATGCCATGACACTTATGGGAAGCGCCTATTGTGTCGGGGCCGGAGGAAACCTTCGAGGCGCTGCGCGAGACGGTCCGGCGCGGGCAGCCGCTTGGCAGGCACATCGCCGGCCCGCTTGCCAACGCCATGAAAGAATGGGCGCTCGAAAAGGGCGCGACGCACTTCACCCACTGGTTCCAGCCGCTCACGGGCTTCACCGCGGAGAAGCACGAAGCTTTTCTCGCGCCGTGTCCCGAGGGCGGGGCGGTCGCGGAGTTTTCGGGCCGTGAGCTCGTCATGAGCGAGCCGGATGCTTCAAGCTTCCCCTCGGGCGGCCTTCGGGCGACGTTCGAGGCGCGCGGCTACACCGCGTGGGACCCGACCTCCGTCGCCTTCATCAAGGACGGCACGCTGTGCATTCCGTCGGTCTT
>CAYYHH010000378.1:0-2127 GCA_964471645.1 uncultured Oscillospiraceae bacterium | reverse complement strand
TGCCGGATAAGCTTGAAATGGAGCGGCTTCCATGCTTTGCAACAGGAATGCCCGCAGCAGCGGCAACTATTGCGGTTGCGGTTGAAATATTAAATGTACTCAAACCTCCGCCGGTACCGCATGTATCCATTAATTCCTCATTTACATTGGGCCTAAGAGGGACACAATTCTCACGCATAGCCTTTGCAATGTATGCAATTTCTTCTAATGAAGCTCCTTTCATAAGAAGTGCTACCTGAAAACCGGCAATCTGCGCATCGCTTACTTCATCGTCCTTAATGGCTTTGATTAGATCAAAAACCTCCTGCTCAGAAAGTTCCTGATGGGTAGTTGTTTTGCTTAAAATACTCTTATACATTGTAATTACCTCCTAAAATTTAATATTTAATTTTGAATTATAAAATTGCTTTTTTAATACTTTTTACATACTCAATGACCGGATCGATACAGTCCTTTCCATATTTTGCAATCAATTTAACTATTGCGCTTCCTACAATTATCCCGTCCGAGATCTTGGCAAGGTTTTTTGCCTGCTCTGGAGTTGAAATACCGAAGCCAATGGCACAAGGTATATCAGTAACTTCGTGGACTTTTTCAATTATTTGTCCGATATCAGTTGATATATTGCTTCGTACACCGGTAACACCAAGTGAAGACACACAATAGATAAATCCGGTCGCATCTTTTGCAATCAAGGATATTCTCTCTTCAGAAGTAGGGGCCAGCATGTATATTAAATCTATCTTATAGTCCTTACAGAGAGTATCTAATTCATCCTTTTCTTCAAAAGGCATATCCGGAACAATGATACCGTCAATACCGCATGTGACGCATTTACTTAAGAAATTTTCTTTTTCGTAGGTATAAATCGGATTCAGATAAGTCATAAACAAAAGCGGGACATTAGTTTTATGACGTACCCGTTGTACCATATCAAAGAGCTTATCTGTCGTGCATCCGGCTTTTAGTGCTCGCTCGTCGGCCTCCTGTATTACGATGCCCTCTGCTACAGGGTCGGAAAACGGAATGCCGATTTCGATAAGATCAGCTCCTGCTTGCGCCATTGCAGGGATCAGCTTTTCTGTAGTTTCTATATCGGGATCACCGCCTGTAATAAAGGGAATGAAAGCCTTACGGGTTTTAAAAGCCTCAGTGATTTTACTCATAGATCAATACCCCCTTGTATCTTGCAATTGATGCCACATCTTTATCTCCCCGCCCGGATAGGTTAATTACAATAATCTGATTTTTTAGCGTGGGTGCCAGCTTAATTGCATATGCAACGGCATGAGCACTTTCTATTGCGGGAATTATTCCTTCTGTGCGGGCGAGATATTCAAAAGCATTTACGGCTTCATCATCTGTAACAGGTACGTAATGTGCCCGTCCTGTATCAAAAAGCTGTGCGTGTTCCGGGCCTATTCCGGGATAATCAAGGCCTGCAGAAATGGAGTAAACCGGTGCGATCTGACCGTATCTGTCCTGACAAAAATAAGATTTCATACCGTGAAACACACCTACTGTGCCGTTCGATATTGTTGCGGCATTTTTAGGAGTATTCACACCAAGCCCGGCCGCCTCACAACCGATTAATTTTACTGACGGATTGTCTATAAACTCATAGAAGGCTCCCATTGCATTGCTTCCGCCACCGACACAAGCGATGACCGCATCGGGAAGCTTTCCTTCGGTAGTTAAAAGCTGATCTTTGATTTCCTTGCCTATTACCTTCTGAAAATCTCTTACGATGGTGGGGAAAGGGTGAGGCCCCATGACAGAACCAAGAACGTATAAAGTATCATCCATACGGGAGGACCACTCTCGCATGGTTTCGTTGACTGCGTCCTTAAGAGTCATTGTACCGCTTATGACCGGGTGGACTTTTGCGCCGAGCAGTTCCATGCGAAATACGTTCAATGCTTGGCGTTCGGTGTCTTCCTTGCCCATAAAAATTTCGCATTCCAGATCCATAAGAGCGGCTGCAGTGGCGGTTGCAACCCCATGTTGTCCTGCGCCCGTTTCGGCGATTACACGAGTCTTGCCCATTTTCTTGGCAAGAAGAACCTGCCCCAGCACATTATTAATTTTATGAGAGCCTGTGTGATTCAAGTCTTCGCGCTTGAGGTA
>CAYYHH010000377.1:0-2129 GCA_964471645.1 uncultured Oscillospiraceae bacterium | reverse complement strand
GCCACCCGCTGGATCGGCGTAGGTAGTTTTACTCTGATGCCCGGCGAAGTGGCTAAAATATGCGCAATCATATTCGTTGCATGGTTTCTGTCAAAGGATCCCAAAAGGATCAGATCCTTTATAAGAGGCGTTCTGCCTCTGCTGATACTATGCGGTGTTTATTTCGCGCTGATCATCAAGCAACCCAACTTATCGACCGCCATCACCATATGCGCCATAATAGTGGGCATGATGTTTGTGGGAGGCCTGAATATACTCTATCTGATATCAGTGGGCGTTATGGGGGCAGGCGGTATCCTGGGTCTCATTTTAATGGATAAAGAAGGATACTGGATGAAAAGGATCACCAGCTTTCTTGATCCCTTCCAGGATCCGTTGGGGAGCGGCTGGCAGGTAATCCAATCCCTGCTGGCTCTGGGCTCGGGCGGATTGTTCGGTGTAGGGCTGGGTAAAAGTATTCAAAAGACCCTCTACCTGCCGGAACCGCAGAATGATTTCATATTCTCTATTATCGGGGAAGAACTGGGATTTTTCGGTTGCTTTGTTCTGATCATTTGCTATATTATATTGATCTGGAGGAGCAGCCATATAGCTTTGAATGCGCCCGACCTGTTTGGGACGTTGGTCGCTTCCGGAATTACTATTATGCTGGCGGTTCAGGTAATACTTAACATCGCTGTTGTCACATCTTCAATGCCGCCGACAGGCATTACCCTGCCGTTTGTCAGTTACGGGGGAAATGCCCTGCTGCTGTTCATGGGCTCCTTCGGGATACTGCTGAACATATCCAGGCACTCGGCTCTATGATGAATCATACGATAATACTCATTATGTCAACCGGGAGGTAAGGATGAAAGTGATTATTTCCGGCGGAGGAACAGGAGGCCATATCTATCCTGCCATCGCTATTGCCGACAAAATCATGCGCAAGAAACCCGGCACCCAAATACTGTTCTTAGGGACAGAAAAAGGTATGGAAAGCAAACTTGTTCCCGAAAGCGGCTATGAGATCCGCTACATTTCAGCCAGCGGATTCAACAGGAAAAACCTGTTGAAAAATGTAACGACCCTGCGGGATTTTGCCAGAGGCTGCAGGCAGGTGAAGGCTATTTTGGAAAGCTTTACCCCCGATATAGTAATAGGTACGGGCGGATATGTGACCGGCCCTGTCCTCTGGACGGCGGGCAGAAAAGGTATTCCCACATTTATTCATGAGCAAAATGCCTTCCCCGGATTGGCCAACAGGATGCTGGAAAAGCACACGAAAAAAGTGTTTATCAGCTTTCCCGAATCAAGGCAATACTTTAAGCACAAAGATAAGACGGTATTGACCGGTAACCCGGTGCGTAAAGAATTCATAGTTTCATCGGTAATAGATTACAGAAAAAAGCTCAATATAAGCGACGGTGAGTTTTTTATTTTAAGTTTCGGGGGAAGCAGAGGCGCAGAGAAAATCAACGACGCTATATTGAATCTCAGCGAGGCTGTCAATGAATTGGCCGGTGTCAGATTGGTCCACATTACAGGGAATAACTATTTTGACGAATTCAGCAGAAGGCTTGAGGAAAAAGGTATACCTGTAGGCGGGAAGGACGGCAAAGGCGGCAAGATAAATATATTACCGTATACCAACAGCATCCACGAATATATGTTGGCGTCAGACCTGGTCATATGCAGAGCGGGGGCCATCACCGTGGCGGAACTGACAGCCTGCGGCAAACCTGCTATCCTGGTGCCATCGCCCAACGTTACAGCAAATCACCAGTATTACAATGCAAAGGCAGTAGCGGATAAAGGGGGAGCCGTGTTGATAGAGGAAAAAGATCTGACTCCCGAAAAGCTGAAAGGCGTTGTGATGCGTCTCATGAACAATAGGGAGGCCCTGAACAAAATGGCCGAAAACAGCGCTTCTGTCGGTCGGCTGGACGGGGCAGATGCAATTTTTGCCGGTCTGGAAGTATAACTTCGATACAGCCCGGAAATACGGCGATACAGCTCGGAATACAGCCCGGAATACGGCTAGGAAGACAGACTTGTTGTACAACATGGAATATGCTCGGAACATACCTTAATGGGATATACAAGCACATTTCGAAGACAAAAGGCATAGTATGGCTTTATAGAGAGAC
>CAYYHH010000376.1:0-2136 GCA_964471645.1 uncultured Oscillospiraceae bacterium | reverse complement strand
ATACACTGAGCGCATGCAGTACATTTTTCATTGATTACAGCCAGCTTTCCCACCATGTCTATGGCATCAAAGGGGCAGGCCTTAACGCAGAGTTTACACCCTTTGCATTTATCATTAATAACTTGAATAGCCATCTTATTTCCTCCTCCTATGCGATGATGTACTTTTCGTGCAGCATTTCCAAAAGTGCCTTGGCTGTTTCTTCAACGGTATCCTTTTCGATCATAACACCCTTCCCCTTTGGTGCAGGTGTGAACGAACGGAAAACATTTGTAGGAGAAGCATCCAGACCTACGGTATCCAAATCAATTTCAAGTTCTTTGGCACCCCAGACCGGAATCTCGGTTTTTACGGCGTCATAGATCCCGCCTACCGACATGTATCTGGGTGTGTTCAGTTCCTTGATAGCTGTGAGCATGCAAGGCAACTGTATTTTTACAACTTCATAGCCGTCTTCCAGAGCTCTTTTGACTGTGATATCTTTACCGTCTATTTCAAACTCTTTAACATATGTTACTTGTGGAAGATCCAGTTTTTCAGCCAACTGGGGTCCTACCTGTGCCGTATCGCCGTCTATAGCCTGACGCCCTGCGAAAATCAGGTCAAAGTCACCGATTTTTTTGACAGCCGCGGCCAAAGCGTTTGAAGTGGCCCATGTATCCGATCCGCCCAATGCTCTGTCGGAAACTAAAATACCCTCATCTGCTCCCATCGCCATACACTCAATAAGCAGATCCTTCGCCTGAGGTGGTCCCATTGTAATTACAGTGATGTGTGTATCCGGATCCTTATCCTTGATTTTAAGGGCTTCTTCAAGTGCGTTGGCATCATCGTGATTTAAAATGCTTGGCACGCCTTCTCTGATAAGAGTGTTTTTCACCGGATCTATTTTAACTTCATTCGTGTCGGGAACTTGCTTTGCGCATACAATTATCTTCATTGCCATTTTTCCTTCCTCCTATCCTTATTTACCGAAGACATCCGCAGCAATAACCATCTTTTGCACTTCGGAGGTTCCTTCATAGATTTCCGTGATCTTGGCATCGCGCATCATTCTTTCTACCGGATAATCCTTTATGTATCCATAACCGCCGTGGAATTGGACAGCCTTGGTTGTAACATACATAGCGGTCTCCGCGGCATAAAGCTTTGCCATTGCCGAATAAGGTCCATATTTCAGATGTTTGTCTTTCATGTCGGCAGCATTGTAAATCAGCAGTCTGGCAGCTTCGATTCTGGTTCTCATTTCAGCCATTTCAAACTGCAGCGCCTGATATTTGCTCAAGCTCTTACCGAACTGCTTTCTTGATTTCATATATTCAACTGTTACGTCAAAGGCTCCCTGGGCTATACCCAATGCCTGTGAAGCTATTCCTATCCTTCCGCCGTCAAGGGTAGACATTGCGATCTTAAAGCCTTCTCCTACCTGACCGAGAAGATTTTCTTTCGGGACTATGCAGTTTTGGAATACAAGCTCAGTGGTGGATGATCCGCAGATCCCCATCTTATCTTCCGTTTTGCCTATGGAGAAACCCTCAAAGCCTTTTTCAACGATGAAAGCGCTGATTCCGCCTCTTGTGCCCTTGTTTTTATCGGTCATTGCCATAACGATGAAAACGTCGGCATATCCGCCGTTGGTTATGAAAACCTTTGCTCCGTTGAGCTCCCAGTGATTGCCTTTGTCGACCGCCCTGGTCTGTTGCCCGCCAGCATCGGTTCCGGCATTAGGTTCAGTGAGGCCAAATGCGCCAAGCAGATCCCCTTTTGCAATCGGTATAAGATATTTATGCTTCTGTTCTTCATTGCCGTAAGCAAGCAGGGGCCATGCACAAAGCGATGTATGTGCCGAGCAGATAACACCTGTCGATGCACAGACTCTGGAAAGCTCTTCAACCGTAATTGCATAGGAGATATTGTCCCCTCCCGCACCGCCGTACTCTTTTGGAATAGGTACGCCTAGCATGCCGAACCTAGCCATTTTTTCTACATTTTCTGTCGGAAATCTGTGTTCTTTGTCGATGTCTGCAGCGATAGGCTCGACCTCAGTCTCTGCAAACTTTCTAACCATTTTTCTCACAAATTCCTGTTCCTTTGTCAATTGAAAGTTCATGTTTTTTTGCCTCCTAAACTTTAATT
>CAYYHH010000375.1:0-2140 GCA_964471645.1 uncultured Oscillospiraceae bacterium | reverse complement strand
TTCCTTTCCGCAGAGATGGTTAAAGTCGGCGGGTCTTTTATTCAAATGGAAGATGAAATAGCATCCGCTTGTGCAATCGTAGGAGCCAGATGGGGAGGCAAGCGGGCAATGACGGCCACCTCAGGTCCCGGCTTTACTTTGATGCAAGAGACTATAGGGTTTGCCGCGGTGACCGAAACACCTGTCGTTATAGTGAACGTCCAAAGGGGCGGGCCATCAACGGGCCAGCCCACCATGTCTTCGCAGCAGGATATTTATCAGGTTAAATACGGAAGCCACGGTGACTACGAAATAATTGCTCTTACACCCTCATCGGTACAGGAGATGTATGACTTCACAATACGGGCTTTTGAACTTTCGGAAAAGTTTCGCACGCCGGTTATTCTGCTGGCCGACGAAGTAGTGGGTCATATGAGGGAGAAGATCACGATATATGATGGGGAAAAAACAATTCGCGGCGGACATCGCAACTATGTCGTATCCCCGCAAGAAGACTTCTTTACAGGGGGTAACAGCCTGGTTGAGGGCCAACTTCACGATGAGCAAGGCATGAGGATCGGTCACTTGGCCTCAAAGAGCGGTGACTTTATACGCAGCATCAGCGCAAAGATCTTGAACCACATAGATGAGATACAGGATGTGCAGACCTTTTTCATGGAAGACGCGGATATAGCTATATTGACCTACGGCTCAGTCTGCAGACCCGCGCTCGATGCTGTTAAATCTGCAAAAGGTATTAAACTGTCCGCAGACGAGGGCAGACTTCGACTTTTGAAAAAAATAATCAAAAGGAAAGCGGTTAAAGATAATCCTTACAGCCATTTAAACATGGGACTGATAAAAGTAAATACCGTATGGCCTTTTCCTGAAGATGAAATCAGACGGCTTGCTTCTAAATGCAAATATGTATTTGTGCCTGAGATGAATCAGGGCAAGTATTGCAGGGAAGCAGAGCGATGCCTTAAAAACAGCAAGGTTATATCCCTCCCCAAAATAGGCGGAGAAATACACAGCCCCGCCGAATTATTGCAGTCCATAGCCTTGGAGGTGAAGCAGAATGAATAGACTTATGGAACGCTATCTCAGGCTGGATGCTTTGCCGACACTCTTTTGCTCAGGCTGCGGTAACGGAATTATACAATATGCGGCTATTGCTACGATTGAGAAGCTGGGCATACGTGAGGATACCGCTTGCGTCAGCGGCATCGGTTGCTCCTCATGGATACCGTGCTACCTGAACATGGATGTGATGCATACTACCCACGGCAGGGCGTTGGCTTTCGCCCAGGGTCTGAAGTTGGCCCGCCCCGAAAAAAAGGTAGTGGTTTTTACCGGTGACGGCGACTGTTTGGCCATAGGCGGGAATCATTTACTCCATGCGTGCAAAAGAAATATAGACCTGACCGTAGTGTTGGTAAACAATCATATTTATGGAATGACCGGCGGGCAGAAATCCCCCGCCACACCCGAAGGGGCTGTAACGAAGACATCGCCGTGGGGGGCATACGATGAACCCATGATGGGAGCGGAAATTGCCGCAAGCCTGGGGGCCACCTATGTGGCAAGATGGACTACAGCTCATCCCGTTCAACTTCAAAAGAGCATTGAGGCAGGTATCAAACACAAGGGTTTCTCACTGATCGAGGTCATTTCACAGTGTCCGACCCAAAGCGGAAAAAGCGTATACGGGAGCAAAGATCCTGCCTATATAATGGAGTACCTGAAGGAAAACAGCTTTATTTATAAGGAGGGTCAGGAGGAGCCGGAGGGTAAAATCAAATGTGGAATTCTGATACATGATAACGACAGACCCGAATACATCGAAAGGATGAAGACGGGGACTGAAAGATATATGAATGTCGGATCTTCAAAGGCTAAGAGCATTAAAGACAGCAGAAAAAACGAGGTGTAGCTGATGAAAGTCAATATCGATATCGACAAAGCCCTCTGCAAGGGCTGCGGAATATGTTTGAAAATATGTCCCAAGAAGGTCTATGCAATATCTAAAACAAGAAATAGCTATGGCAGCCCTATGCCGCAGGCAGTATCGGAAAATGAATGCATAATATGCAGGATGTGCGAACGATTATGTCCGGATGGAGCAATCAATGTAGAGGAGGAAAGAAAATGAGATTGAACG
>CAYYHH010000374.1:0-2141 GCA_964471645.1 uncultured Oscillospiraceae bacterium | reverse complement strand
GCAGCTTCTTTTGTCGCAGCCATAAACGATACCTCCTTATTTAATTATAGTAATCTTGTCTGCGGTGTTTACTTAATCCAAAATCCGTGCCAACTCCTTCCTTATTCATGCGAAATATTCTGAAATATCCCACTTTCAACGAATTGGCGGACATTATATTAAGATTAAGAAGCTTTTAGCTCATGGTCTTGTCTCAACATTGTGATATTAACAGCCTTTATTCTCACTTTCGATATATTTTTGGATATATTTTGAATATTCAATCACTTGTCTTGGCAGGTATAGCTATCAAAATATCCTTGGATATAAACAAATGGGGTTCCCTTGTCTCCGCTGCCCGAGGTCAGGTCGCAAAGGGAACCTATCAAGTCCGTCAATCTGCGCGGAGTGGTTCCAAGAGCAGCCATTCCGCTTCCGAGATTGTCGTCTTTTTCCTCAATGCTTTTGTAAATAGCTTTGTTCAGTTCCTCTCCGCTCAAATGGGCAAAATCATTGTCTGCAAGATACTTTAATTTCAGTTCATTAGGCGTACCCTCCAGTCCTTTTGTATAGCAGGGAGAGACTACCGGATCTGCCAATTCCCATATCTTTCCTACGGGATCTTTAAATGCACCGTCTCCGTAAACCATTACTTCTATCGTCTTCCCCGTTACAGTGAAAAGCTTCTTCTGTATGCTGTTCACAAGCCAGAAGCATTCTTCCGGAAAAAGTTTAACGCTGTCTTCGGTGGCCTTATTTGAACCCAGAAGTCCATACTTACTATTGAAGCCGCTGCCGTTTACGGAAGCTGTCAGCAGCTCATCCATTCCCACAACCTTTTCGGCACCGCCCGTTTTTAACATGCGCTTGGTTCTTTCACGGCTGTGAACGTCGCAGCACAATACTTTATTTGCGAATTTCAGGACTGCCTTCGGATCATTGGCAAAAATTATTTCCGCCTCCGCACCTTCTTCTTCAATTATTTCATTATAATAGTCCACATAATCCATGCCCGTTATGGCATGCCTGGATTTCCCCAATGCAGCTTCAAATTCTTCCCGGGTAAGCACATCGCTATAAGGGTTTATGCCTGTTCCATCCAACAGTTCAGGATCTATCAGTTGGTTGCCCACTTCGTCGGCAGGATAGCTTAACACAAGAACGATTTTGTCCACCGCCTTAGCTATACCTCTTAAGCATACAGCAAACCTGTTTCTGCTGAGAATAGGAAATACAACACCTATCGTCCCGTTTCCTAACTTGCTTTCTACATCAGCCGCTATCTGATCAACAGTCGCATAGTTGCCAAAGGCCCTTGCGACAATGGCCTCCGTCATACAGAGAATATCCTTGTCCCTCGGCTTGAAGCCTTCAGTTTCCGAGGCTTTTATCACTGAATCTATAACAATACTCTCCAAGTCATCTCCTTGTCGAATAATCGGCGCCCTCAGCCCTCTGACAACCGTTCCAACCATTCTTTCCATTTTGCTCTTCCTTTCGTTTACGATCTTTTATGATCTAAGGTTGGCAAACAATAGCATGGCCTATATCCTTAAGCCATTGCTCTCAATATGTTAATGCCGTGGAAAACCACAAAATTATTATATAGGTTCTGTATTATGCCGTCAACTTTATGGTATTATTATAATAAAAAAAGCAACGGATAATTTCTGTGCATACGGAGAATTAATATGCCCGAACAAATTAAAAAAAATGTTCTCATGCTGGCGCTGCGGGCAGGAGAGATAATGTTGATAAGCGGTTCAGAAATATATCGTGTCGAGGATACAGTGACCCGAATTTGCAAAGCATACGGCATTCCTTACGCAGAGGTATTCGTCACCACCACCGGTATTTTTATGTCACTGGATTCAGGCGGTGACGGGAAGCCCTATACAATTATAAAGAGGATTCGCAGAGTTTCTATAGATTTGGACAAAATCTCATTAATAAATGATTTTTCCCGTAAGCTTGCAACTGATTTGCTTCCTATTAATGAAGCGAGACAGATTCTGGAGGAAATTGCGGAGGAGGAAAAATACACTTTCCCGCTTCAGGTGCTGGGCGGGGCCTTGGTCGCTTCTTCCTTTACCCTTATGTTGGGGGCAGGGATTCGGGAGTTTTTGTGTTCCCTCGTTATAGGGGCAGTGGTTTATGTGTTT
>CAYYHH010000373.1:0-2146 GCA_964471645.1 uncultured Oscillospiraceae bacterium | reverse complement strand
CTGTGGCGGCGGCATTGTTCCTGATATTTGCTAAGGAAAAGCCCCCCACACCACCTTGTACGGATGAAGAAGCCGTGCGGGTAGATTTCAAAGAAGGCATTAAGACTGCATTTAAAAGAAAGGATTTTCTTTTGAGCATAGCCATGTTCTTCTGCCTGTTAGGTGTATTCAATACATTTTTTACTATGATCGAGCCGTTGATAAGCACGATGACAGGCGGTTCCGTAGATGCCACGGAAGCCGGCCTGATCGGGGTAATAATCCTTTTGACAGGCATATTCGGAAGCTTTGTCATATCAGTGTTCTCTGATAAAGATAAACGCCATAGGCGGCTGCCGTACATGATTGCCTGCAACATAGTGGGACTTTTGGGAATCATACTGTTTATACTGCTTGGAGGATTCAAAGGGATGGTCCTGGCAGCTGTTCTCTATGGATTTTTTACAGTAGGCAGTGCCCCGGTAGTGCTGACATTCGCAGCTGAGGCCGCTTATCCGACCTCTGAGGGCACCAGTGAGGGGCTGTTGATGTTTTCAGGCAACGTAGGAGGCGTAATAATGCTGGGTGCCGCGTCGTTTCTGGGGGGTAACCATCTTTTGGTCATGATTTGCATAGCGGCTATATCTTTGGTACCTATATTGTTGATGTGCATTGCCAAAGAGGCAAAGCTTACATAAAGAAATTATTTAATGAGGTGAAAAGAATGGACAATCGTTACAGTGTATCTAAATGGCCCGATGTAGAGCTGATCGCAAGGAAAATGGATGCTCTGGTCAATGACAGGCTTTACGACATCAAGCCTGATGCGATGGAAAGGTATCTTTCCTACTTCGATAATAAATGCAAGGGTTCGAAAGCATTAAATCAAGAGGCTAAACAATTTATCCCCGGCGGCGTGCAGCACAATCTTGCATTTAACTATCCGTTTCCGCTGGCAGTAGATCGGGCGGACGGCCCTTATCTTTATGATGTTGACGGAAACCGCTATGTAGACTATCTGCAGGCGGGCGGGCCCATCCTTCTTGGAAATAACTATAAACCGGTTACGGACAAAGTCCTGGAAATAATTCGCGAGCACGGCCCGGTGACGGGATTATTCCACGAATATGAGCTTAAATTAGCGAAGATTATCAACGAGAACATGCCGTGGGTGGAACAGTATAGATGCTTTGCCAGCGGTACCGAAGCAGACATGGCAGCGATTCGTCTGGCCAGGGTCTTTACAGGAAAACAGAAGATCATCAAGGCCGGCGGCGCCTATCACGGCTGGAGCGATCAACTGGTTTACAGCCTTCACATTCCTTATACGAAAACCTTCGAGGCCCACGGTATTCCTGAAGAGGCGTCATTGCATACAGGGGAATGTTATCCCGGAGATTCAGATTCACTGCGCAAGGTACTCGAGGCCAATGAAAAAGAAGGCGGAACTGCTGCTGTTATCATTGAACCTTTTGGACCGGAAAGCGGCACCAGAATGACAACCTTCGATTACTGTGCCAAAGTCAGGGAGCTGTGCGATGAATTCGATGCGTTGCTGATTTTCGATGAGGTGGTAACGGCGTTCAGGGCGGGTCCCGGCGGTGCCCAGGGCTATTTCAACGTACGGCCCGACATTACGGTGTTCGGCAAAATCGTTTCGGGGGGCTTCCCCATGGCCGGAGGAGTTGGCGGCAGGGAAGACATCATGAGCTGCATGGCGGCGGGTGTAAAAGCCGGAAAGAAAAGGGCATATGTGGGCGGCACATTGACAGCTAATCCTATGAGCTGCGCAGCAGGATATTTTGCGATCAAAGAAATCGTTGAGCAGGATGCGGCGAGAAAAGCGGGAGAAAACGGTGACAAGCTGACCGCAGGGATCCAACAGCTCATTGATAAATACGAGTTGCCCTTCGTAGTATGGAATATCGGCTCAATCGTTCATTTTGAAGTTTCCGGCGTCATGTACCTGTCGGTAAAGGATCCGGATATCTTTAAAAAGATTCCGGAAAGGCAGCATCACATCGAGCAATTTGGTGCCGCACTGACGGCAAACGGAATAATCACTCTGGCCGGCAGCAGGATATACACCAGCATGGCGGACAATGATGAGACAATAGCTGAGACACTCAAAGCCTTTGAAGAGGTTTTCAGCAATATCGAGCGTTAG
>CAYYHH010000372.1:0-2152 GCA_964471645.1 uncultured Oscillospiraceae bacterium | reverse complement strand
ACAGCAAATAATATTGCGAATATTAACACCACGGGTTTCAAGCCTCAGCAGGTTGAGTTTTCTTCTTTGCTGTATACGAATATAAATGGGGGAGCGGCAAATTACATAAGCGTAGGGCATGGCACGAAACCGGAAAAGACCAATATCGATTTTTCCCAAGGGGATCCTCAGAGGACCGACATGCCTCTGGATTTTACAATTTTAGGAGATGGCTTTTTTGCTTTGGAATCTGCAGAAACAAATGACCTAAGATATACCAGAGACGGCAGCTTCAGAATTTTAACGGATGGAAAGAAAAGCTATTTAACCGATGCTTCGGGCAATTACGTATTGGATTCCCAAAACAGAAGGATTGAGCATGGGGAAAAATTTGATTGCGGGCAGATAGGCGTATTCAATTTTAAAAATCCGTATGGGCTGGTGGCAATCGGATCCAATCAGTATCGTCAATCTGAATCCTCCGGGGAAGCGGAAAATATCAAGTCTCCGGAAATATTGTCAGGGTACCTTGAAAGCTCGGCTGTTGAAACAGCCATGGAGATGGTCAGAATGATCGAGGCATCCAAGGGCTTCACTTTTAATTCCAAAGTTTTACAAACTGTCGATGAAATGGAAAGGATCATAAATCAGCTGAGGTAACACAGATGAGCTGATTTCTGAGAAAGGGATGAATTTACATGGCAAAGAAAAGTAAAGAGATGGAAATCAATGTTAAGCCGGGGGTAACTCAGGAGGGGCCGCCGATTGACATGCCGATGACTAATCCGGGGGCCGCAGAGAACCAAGAAAAAGAATGCCTGGTAAATCTGACGGAATGCTTAGTAAAAGAAAAAGCAGAAGAAATAATGAAAAAGCTGAATGTGTGCAGATGCCATACCTGTACTCAGAATGTGCTGGCGCTGGCGCTTAACTCCCTGGTCAGCAGATACACGACAACAAATGCAGGAAGGTTGCATGTAAAACTGGATTTTTATAAAAAACAATACGAAACTGATGTAATCGCCGCCTTAACTAAGGCATGTGTACGCGTGAAGGTTTCACCGCGGCATGAGAGGCAGGGGTGAAATTGTTCAAAAATTATGAAGAGCTTAACGATGCCCATATTGATGTGCTCAGGGAACTCGGCAACATCGGTGCGGGCAACGCAGCATCCTCTCTCGCCGTCATATTAAATGAAAGAATAAGTATCGGATTGCCCATTGTGAAAATTACGGACTTTAATGATGCTGTTAACGCCATGGGTGGCGCAGAAACAATGACGGTGGGCGTTCTGATAAACTTTTCCGGTGAAGCTGAGGGAATGATTATGTTTCTGATAGGCATGGAAGACACAAAACGGATTTTGAATATCCTGCTGCAGGATTTTGAAGAAGCGGATGAAATGACGGAAATAAAGCTGTCGGCGATTAAAGAAATCGGAAACATCTTGGGATCTTCATATATAGGTTCTATTGAGGCCATGACCGGATTGAAAATAAACTTGTCGCCGCCCTATATAGCCATAGATATGGCCGGGGCGCTGATGAGTGTGCCTATCATTGAGTTTGGTGCGGTAGGTGACAAGGTGATGTTTATAGAGGAAAGCTTTATAGGTGAGGGGCAAGAGTTTAGAAGTAATGTGGTTATGTTTGCTCAAATTGATACTTTGGAACTGATAATGAAAAGACTTGAGCTTGAGATATGAGTAAATTATTGGTGGTCGGGATTTCCGATTATATTGTTTCAAGAGAGCCCCATGTTCTCGTTACTTATGCATTAGGTTCCTGCGTGGGTATCTGTTTATATGATGATAAGCTGCAAATTGGGGGGCTATCCCATATAATGCTGCCCGACAGCAGGCAATTTTCACAAGGCGATTCTAATCGTATGAAATATGCGGATACGGCCATTGTCGATTTAATCAGAGATATGCAGAAGCTCGGTGCCGATTTGCGCCGCATTACCGCCAGGATAGCGGGAGGTGCAAAAATGTTTCAGACCCAGCCTGAAAGCCAAATCGGTTCAATAGGAGACAGGAATGTTGACAGCGTCAAAAAAATTCTGAGCAGCCTGCATATACCGATTATAAGCGAAGACACAAGAAAAAATTATGGAAGATCCGTATTTTTTGACCTGAATGCCGGCACGATGGAGGTGCGTTCTCTCAACAAGG
>CAYYHH010000371.1:0-2162 GCA_964471645.1 uncultured Oscillospiraceae bacterium | reverse complement strand
GAGATACGTTCGATCATACCGCCGCTTTTGGCAGACCATGTGCTGCGGGAAGCAAACCATTACATGAGGGTATTGAAAACTTTTAATATGCAGATACTGCCTTTTCACATTTAAAGTATAATCAGCAGATCATGGTACGATCAAATTCATTGTCTGTGCTACGATAAAACAAACTATCAATCCGCAAATTGTAGGGATTATAATGGCGGCGGCTGTCCATTTCCAGCTTGCCGTCTCTTTTTTAATGGTCAGGCAGGTGGTGCCGCAGGGATAGTGGAGGAGGCAAAACAGGAGGGTGCACAGGGCTGTGGTTGTATTCCACCCGTTATCCACCAGCAAGGTTTTCAATTGAATAGTGTCTAAAGTATCAATGCTTCCTGTAGCCATATAAGCCATAATGATTAAGGGAACGACTATTTCATTGGCCGGGAAACCCAGTATAAATGCCATCAATATAACACCGTCAAGCCCGAATAACCTTGCAAAAGGGTCCAGGTTATATGTAAGGGCGTATAGGAGGGACGAGTCGCCTATTTGTGTATTGGCGAGAAACCAGATTAAGAATCCGGCGGGAGTTGCGACCAGGACAGCCCTTCCCAAAACGAAAATGGTTCTGTCTAATAAAGAGCGTAAAATGACCTTGCCGAATTGAGGGCGGCGGTAAGGAGGGAGTTCCAGCGCGAAGGATGAGGGTAATCCCTTCAGCAAGGTCATTGACAGGATCTTTGATAAAAGCAGAGTGAAGAAGATCCCAAGCAATATCACGCCGATCAGAATGCTTACGGCTATTATATCTTGCAGGGGGCCGGCTGCAAAGCCGGTGAAAAACATGCTTATTAAAACGATCAGTGTGGGGAAACGCCCGTTACACGGGACAAAATTGTTGGTCAAAATGGCTATAAGCCGTTCCCGATAGGAGTCAATTATGCGACAATTCATAATGGCGCATGCATTGCAGCCGAATCCCATACACATAGTTAAAATCTGTTTTCCGTGGGCATTGACGCGTCTGAAAGAACGATCCATATTGAATGCTACCCTGGGCAGATAGCCTGAATCTTCCAGCAACGTAAATAGGGGGAAGAAAATCGCCATTGGCGGGAGCATGACCGAAACTACCCATGCCACGGTCTGATAAACACCGTACAACAAAAGATCGATCAGCGCATGAGGAAGCCTCCAGGATGTGAACAGAGTAAACATTTTATCCTGAAGTTCAAACAAAATAAAATGGAGGTAATCGGAAATATAGTTGGCTCCTTCCAGAGTTATCCAGAAGATGAGTCCCAGCAGAATGAGCATGATGGGATATCCCATTGATCTGGATGTAACGACGGCGTCTAGGGTGCGATCGAAATTGTTGTAATTGTCCCGTTCCAGGGAAATGCATGATTTGTAAATTTCACTTGCACGATTTACAGTATCCAGGATTTCCGCTTCTGTAAAACTTCCCGGTTCCGATGCCGGGCCGACAGGATTTGTAAAGCCATCCTGACCCGCACATACTGAGTCCGGTGGATCGTCAGATGCAGCTGAAATTTGATCCCTGAGCCTGTTAAGGGTCTTTTTGGATCTGGCCACAACTCCCACCACAGGGATTCCCATAAGCTCGGACAGGAGTTTTAAATCGATTTTGATTCCCTTTTTTTTAGCCTCATCAAGCAGATTGACGCAGAGGATCACGTTAGAAAAATTCTCTGAAACCTGTATGGCAAGGTTTAGGTTTCTTTCAAGGCATGTGGCGTCAGCGACGACCACTATCACATCGGGTGTTTTTTTACAAAGGTATTCTACAGTTACGGCCTCCTCGGGGGAGTTGGCCATAAGAGAATAAATGCCGGGCAAATCTATGAGGGAGAAAGCCCGGCCATGATGGCTGTAATTCCCGCCAGCCATGGAAACGGTCTTACCGGGCCAGTTGCCCGTATGCTGTGAAAGCCCTGTCAGGCCATTGAAAACAGTACTTTTACCGACGTTAGGATTGCCGATGAGGGCAATATTTTTTATAGTCATACGGTTGCTCCGTGTAAGTATTTTATAAACTTATAACAGACACTTTTTCTGCATCGTAGTTCCTCAGCGCTATTACCGCGCCCATTATCGAGTAGGCGGTTGGATCTCCTGAAGGACTTTTATGCAGGGGTTGAACGGTTGTTCCCCGA
>CAYYHH010000370.1:0-2201 GCA_964471645.1 uncultured Oscillospiraceae bacterium | reverse complement strand
CAAAAGCGGCATTCATTGAAAGAATGGTTTATAAATTGCAAGAAAATAAACCATTACACAAATAAAAAATGCGAATGGTTTAACCTTCCAAACATTCTATCTCGGCGGATGTTCGGATCTTTTTTTTCTTTATTGAAATCTACTGCAAAATCAGACCTGTCTGCATGTTTCAAAGCAAGCTTGTCATTTAGTCGGAAAATCTCTAGAAGTTCACAATTGGGTTTGAACAGTGACGTTATGATGAAATATTTTGGCTTTCACAAAAAAATGATTGACAAAATATAAACAATCATCTATAATTGATTGTAGTCAGTTCAGTGAGGCCGTAGTCAGTTCAGTGGGGCCGCATAGTGAAGCCATAGTAAATTCAGTGAGGCTGCATAATGAGGCCGCAGTCAGTTCAGTTAATTCAGTGAAGTTTAGTGAAGTCGCAGTTAATCCAGTGAAGCCAATGTATAACATTATCAAATGGAGGTAAGATGCTATGAAGTACAAAAACTTATTTTCCCCAATCAAAATCGGCAGTATCGATGTTAAGAACAGAATTGCAATGATGCCCATGGGGGTTTTCTCAGAAAGATTAATGAGCAGGAAGGATGCCAGTTACACAAAAGACGGCGCAGATTATTATATTGAAAGAGCCAAGGGGGGCGCAGGCCTTATTGTTACGGGACTGGTTCCGATGATCAGTTGGCTGGGGTTGCCTTATATAGGTTCAAATCCGGAAAGTTATATCGCAAACTCCAAGTACCTGGTTGACGAAATCCATAAGCACGGCGCAAAGATTTTTCAACAGATAACAGCTATTTCGGGCCGTTCCAGCGTTCACCCGGGTGACCCTGCACCAAGTGCGCTTCCGATGGTCTGGGATCCTACAAAGAAATCCAGAGAAATGAGCGTAGAGGAAATAAAACTGTATGTTCGAAACTTTGCGGATGGCGCGGAGATTGCGATGAAGGCCGGCTATGACGGCGTAGAGATCCACGCGGTCCATGAAGGATATCTCATAGATCAGTTCACTATGTCTTCAATGAATCACAGAGAAGACGAGTACGGCGGAAGCTTAGATAATCGGCTGCGTTTTCCCATTGAAATCGTTAAGGCAATTAAGGAAAGATGCGGAGAAGATTTTCCCGTTTCCTTGCGTTACAGTGTGAAAAGCTACATAAAAGCATTTAACAGAGGGGCACTTCCCGGCGAGACATTTAAAGAGTTCGGGAGAGACATGGAAGAAAGCTTAATCGTAGCTAAAAAATTTGAAGAAGCCGGCTATGATATGCTGAACTGCGATAACGGCACCTATGACTCCTGGTATTGGTCTCATCCCCCTGTGTATATGCCCAAGGCATGCAACTTTGACGACGTCAAAAGAATAGCCGAGGTTGTAGACATTCCTGTGGTGTGCGCCGGTAAATTTGACGATCCTGCCATGGCCGATGAGGCTATAGGAAAAGGTGAAATAGACATGATGGGAATGGGCAGACCCTTCCTGGCAGATCCCAACATTGCAAATAAATTCATGAACGGAGACGAAGAAAACATAAGGCCATGTATCGGTTGCCACGTGGGATGCCTGAGCAGAATATTCACACCTCCTTTCAAAGATATCTCCTGCGCTCTCAACCCCTCATGCGGAAGGGAAATGAGCTATGCTTTGACACCGGCGAAGACGAAGAAAAAAATAGCCGTGGTGGGCGGAGGAATAGGCGGATTGGAAGCAGCCAGGGTTGCATCCATAAAAGGACATGAAGTGGATCTGTATGAAAAAACCGACGAACTGGGCGGGGCTTTTATCGCAGCAGCAGCCTTTGATTTTAAAGAAGATGACAAAAGGCTTCTAAATTGGTATAAAAAGCAGATCAAAGATCTTAATGTCAATGTCATGTTCAAAACAGAGTTCACACAAGAAAACAAGAAAAATTACGACGAAGTCTTCGTGGCCACAGGTGCAAAGGAAAGACTGTTAAATACACCGGGATTTGACTGTGAAAAGGTTCAATATGCCATAAATCATTTAAGAAGTCCACAGATCGAAAACAAAAATGTTGTAATTGTGGGCGGAGGGCTTACGGGGGTTGAGCTGGCTCTGGACTTAAGCAAAAAAGGCTGTAAGGTCACCATCATTGAAATGACAGATGTAGTATTAAATGTTCAAGGATTGAATGCATCTAACTACAATATGCTGGTAGAGTATATGGAGT